>JBEHWO010000060.1:0-23445 GCA_040217695.1 Vulcanimicrobiota bacterium
ATTGATTACAGATTTTGCTTTCTTGTAAAGCTCTTGAAAGGTTATATCTATCCGGTTTATATCCATCATAAATTACTTATTACCAGAACTTCCACCATGGTTTTTTTGCCAGTTCCAGTTCTTTCTTCCAGGCTTCGGCGATCTGTTTTTCTCTTTCTTCTGCTTCTGATTTAAGTCGGGATTTTTCTTCCTCTGTTTGTTTTTTTAGATCTTCCAATTCCTGTTTGCGAAGCTCTTCTATGTCTTTCAGTATTTTTTCTTTTTCTTTTATAGTTGCTTCATGTTCTTTTAATACTGTCTGGAATTTATCTCTTTCTTTAGTTAATTCTTTTATATTATTGGCATTATCAATCAAGACCTGATTTAAGGTTTCTGTTTTTCTTACCTGCTCATCTTTCTCCTTCTGTATGGTCTCAGTTCTGTATATGAGCTCTTTTTTTTCTTTCTCTAGGATCTCCACTTGTGACTCATAAGTTTCTTTTTCTTTTTGAAAGTCAGGCAGGGCTTTTATCTGGTTTCGAAGATTTTCGTTTTCCTGTAGAAGTATTTCTTTTTCTTTCGAAATATTTTCAAGTTTTTCTTCGAGCTTTCCAAGCTTGTATAATGCCATTTCTTCGATTGGTTTCATGAGGTTATTTTTGAATTCTTTCGAATATTTTTGAATAGTTTCTTCGACGATATTCGAAATGTTTTGAATGGTTTCTTCTGGTTTTCGATTCTCTTCTATTTCTTTCGAAATATTGAAAATAGATTCTACCTGCTTCCTGATTAACTTTTTTACTTTACGGTTTCCAATAGTTTCGAGTTTTATTTCTAATTTTTTCGAATTGATTAGATTGTAAATAGTTGATATATGAACTCCTGCTATTGTAGCAGCTTCTTTAATTGTCAGTAATTCATTAGCCATAATATCCTCCTGGAAAATAATAAAGCAGGTGAATTGCCTCATAACAAGACATCTTCACCTGCTCTATTTTCTCCATATATTCCACAGTTTAACAAAGTTTCCTTCTTTATCAGAGGCTATAGCATTTGTGCTGGTTTCTTCTTTTTTTATATAAGGTTTAGACAGTTCCAGGAATACATCTCTTATTTTCTTGATCATTGCGTCTGATTCGATTCCATAAGCTCTGTCTTTCCATGGTGCTTCTTTGGGACCTATACCGCCTGTTATCCTTACCCATTTCTTTACTCTTGTTTCCCAATCTTTAGTCGGTGTTTCTCCTGCATCAAAGAGAGGATATTTTTTACCCTGTATTTCTTCCGGAGTAAACCTGTCCAGTGTAACTATGTCGAATACTTTTATGTTTTTAATCCCTTCGTATTTAAGGGAATTAATAAAGGATCTTTTTATTTCATAGCCTGCCGGGTCATAGTCTACCGATGAAAAAATATAAAAAGTCTGTTTCTTGTCTATTTCCTCTTCTTCCATAGCATCTACAAAATATTCTATACTGAGCGATGAACCCTGTCCTCCCAGGGCTATTGTAGTTATATCGTATTCTCTATGAAGTTTTTCCAGTATGAAGAGATGTCCTGTTTTTTCTGCCATAAAGATTATATGGGAATTTTTTATTCCTATTTTATTTGCGTAATAATTTGCATCCCAGAAACCGAATGATTTATAGGTTGTTATTCTCCATTCAGTGATGAATTTGTTGAAGCACTGGATCATAAGGTCATAGTTTTTTTCTTTAACCATGTCCAGTGTTGACAGTGCAACTTTTACATGTGAATACCAGAAGGATCTTATGTTTCCTTCTATGGGTTCCATTTTGCCTTCTCTTATCCAGGTAAACGCCTGATAAATAAGGTTATACATGAGATTTGTCAGGTTTATTTCTCCTGAAGATTTTGAAAATTCTTTATATAACCTTTCCCTGTCAAAGGTTGTTATATCTTCGTCAAAGTCTCTTATTTTGTTTTTTGAAAGTATTGCCATTAACTTTTTGTATCCGTTTAAAAGTGCAAGGTCATTGATGTTTAGATATTCTGCTATTTCTTTTTCATTGGCATCTGTCACAGGGACTATGTCCGGAATCTCCTTAAAAGATAATCCGTGGTCTCTACCGTATTTGTGACTTCTGGATATTTCCGACATGTTAACGATGAAGTTTTTATGAGTGATTTTAAAAGCTGGCTCTTCTTTTAACAGGTTCGCTATATCTGTTATAGTCAGAGTTGTGTCATGTCTTTTTCCGTCTTTCGTGACAATAGTCGTCTTTTCTTTATCAAAGAAGGCATAAAGTATGCTGTCTGAGTTAAGAGTTTTATAGGTGCCTTCTTCGGCCCCTGGTATAGTAAGGGGTCTGTGTTTTCTATGCTGTCTGTTTACTTCCTGGCCTACAAGTTTTTTTAGTTGTTCTACTGTTATTGTTTCTTCTTTCATTGCGGCGGCTGTTCTCCTCCTTCCGGTAGCGGCTCTTCCAGGGTAGTACTTGGTGTTTTTATTCCAAGATATTCTTTTACTTTTGTCTGGTTGTTTTCACTTACCGGAACTTTGATTTCTTCCGGCAGGGTTTTAAACATGAGATGCATAGTAGAGGATTTTCTGTTTCTTCTGGTGGTCACTGTACCCATAAAGATTTTATCTACCTGAAGAAGGTTTGCTATGTAAGATCTGTGTACCGTCATTATTTTCGGATCATCTTTGAATCTCTTCTGGAGGACTGTCATGGTTTCTTTCAGATACCATTCTTTGCCATCAGAGGTTACTACTCTTCTTCTGTCATCGTCTATTGTTATAAAGCAGATATCCTGAATGTCCAGGAGTTTTATGTAGTTGCCTCCGAATACGGCCAGTTTTTTTACCGGCGGGTCAATCTCCAGAAGTTTCTTATAGATAGACGTCAGAGTGTCTCTGATCTCTCTGGTGAGATCCTCCGGCGGTATGTCTTTGATTTCTTCTATGACGGTTGTTATGTCCTGTTCTTCCATGTGTATCTCCTTTCTGCTCTTATGATATGGGGCCTCTTTCTACCGGAATATATCTGTACGCTTCTAAATGCGTTTTAAAACGCAGCTGAGGATATTCATGATAGAAGAAAAGCTTTTTATGAGTCTATAATAGCATATTAAGGCAATATTTCAAAATTTCGGCGTTTAAATGGCATTTTGCTGCTTTCGTTAAAATTGGCAATATTTATTTTCCATAGCTGAACGCCTTTGTTTTGCCTTGAAACCGGTCTAAAACGGCTCTGAAAGCGGTGCTGTAGATGTATATTTTTTGTGTGAACGTGCCCGTTATTTTCCTGAGTTTGACAGAATCATGTCAAAAATGAAAATTTAGCATCAAAAAAGCATTGTATAATAAGGGTGTTATTTTTTTTGCTCAAAAAATGTAGTGAAAACTTATTAAAAATATTTCCATTAAAATCTTTACAAAATAATGATAATATGATAATATATTTGCGGTGAAAAGATATGTTTCTGAGAAAAATAACAACAAAAGGTAAAGCATATTTAAATATCATAAAAAGTTATCGTAAAGAAGGAAAGACAAAGCATAAATCCGTCGCTTCCTTCGGCTGTATAGATAATCTTGATGAAGAAGAAATAAAAAAATTAGGATTATCTCTGATAAAGTATTGCAATGAAAAAGCAAATTTCCTGGATATTGATACAGCAAAAGAGAAAGACAGAAAAAACTGGGGAGTAGTAAGGTTAATAAAAAAAATATGGGAAACATTTGATTTTCCCAAAATACTTAAAAAGATATGTAAAGATAGAAAAATAAAGTTTAATTATTTTTCTGCCATATTTCTAATGCTGGTAGACAGGATGTTTGCCCCAAAAAGTAAACTTGGCGTTTACGAAAAACAATCCTTTTATTATGGTATTGAAGAAAATGACCTTCAGCATCTTTACCGTGCTCTCGATCTGCTTTCAGAGAAGAAAGAGGAACTGGAAGAATATATATTTGAGAAAAATACTGATTTGTTCAAGATGTCCGTAGATGTAGTATTGTATGATGTAACAACATTTCATTTTGAAAGTGTAAGAAGTGATATTTTACGAGATTTTGGATACAGTAAGGATTGTAAATTTAATGAAGTACAAATTGTAATGAGCCTACTTGTGGATCTGGAAGGAAGACCTGTCGGGTATGAATTATACGAAGGAAATATGTATGAAGGTCGTACATTAAAAGATGCAATAGAAAAAATTAAAAACAGGTTTAAAATAAATAAATTGATATTTATAGCAGACCGTGCCATGTTATCAAAAGATAATATAGATTTAATAAAAAATAGTAATTACGAATATATAATAAGTTCAAGGCTAAAAAATAAGACTACCCAGGTCAAAGAAGAAGTTTTATCAGAAACAGATTATACGTCTATAGCTACAGAAGATAAAGAAGAAGAATTTAAATATAAGGAAATAAAGAAATTTGAAATTACTCAGGAAACTTTAAATGAATTAGATGGCAAAATTTCTGAAACTGGCAAATTAAGTAAATTAATAGACAAAACTTTTTACCGGAAAGAATTTCATAAAAAGTTGGAAAAACTTAAATTTAATCAACACGATATAACGCAGATTATGAGTGAGTCCGTAAAAAATGATAGGATAATATGCAGCTGGTCTAAGAAAAGAGCCAGAAAAGATAAACTTGATAGAGATAGGCTCATAGAAAAAGCTCAAAATATGGTTCAGAAAACCAGGGGAAGGCTTATATCGCAAAAGGGAGCTTTAAGATACATAGAGATATCATCTAAAATTACAGGAAAATTAAAATATGAGAAAATTCAGGAAGATGAAAAATGGGATGGATATTATGGCATAGAAACCAATTGTGAAATTACATCTCCTGAGAAAATTTTAGATTATTATCACCAGTTATGGAGAGTTGAAGAATCCTTTAGAATTTTTAAATCACATTTAGAAACAAGGCCTATGTTTCACTGGAATCCTAACAGAATTAAAGGACATATGGTTTTATGTTTCATTGCTTTTTTAATAGAAAGAACCATTGAGATAGAATTGAAAAAAGCTAATATTGACTATTCCGCTACAAAAATCAGAGAGGCTCTTATAGACCTACAGTTCTCTGAAATAACTGTTGAAGATAAAATCTTTTTCTTAAGAGCTCCTGTACAGGGACTTGCTAATGATATCCTCAGAGCTTTTAGAATTAAAATTCCTCCTCATATTACTACTCCCGATAATTTTTAATAGAGGTGATTAACATGGTGAAAACGTTTTTAATTGAAAAGCTATCTTTTTATTACAGTACAAGGATTCTCTAATTTGCAACTGTCAAACTCAGGTGAACGCCTTTGTTTTGCCTTGAAACCGGTCTAAAACGGCTCTGAAAGCGGTGCTGTAGATGTATATTTTTTGTGTGAACGTGCCCGTTATTTTGGGAGATCAGGGCGGTTTGGGGGGCGTTCGGGGGTGACGAAGTGGAGATGACATATAAAATACACGCATGATTTTACTAAAAACCATTGTGGTTATTGGGTTAACCCGACATTGTTGTGTAGGATTTACTCTAAATGTTTAATTATACCCCATGTATCAAAACTTATAGCCATATTTTTCTTCTCGTTTTTTAAAGGCTTCATCTCCACCTTCCAATATACTTTTTATACTTTCTCGAATCTTCAAATCTTCAAGCATTCCAATTTTATAAGAAAGTATACCCTTAGAATGTTCAGCGATGATAATTTGCTCTGCATCTGTATTTACAACTAAATTAGCATTATGTGTGGCAATAATTATTTGACGTCTTGTTTTAGCACTTCTAAAAGCAGGTATGAGTTCATCGTAAATATAACGATTATCTAAATGTTCTTCAGGTTGATCTATTAGTAAAGGTTTGTCATCAAGGGCTAGAAGTATTTTGAGCAATGCAATTGCTCTCTCACCCATTGATAAGTCACTAAGCACTTTATTGTTAAATTCTATTTTTAATCCGATATTCCAAAATTTATAAAGAAGCATATTGTAAAAATCTGAATTATTAATTGTCTTCTTTAGTTTCAGTTTAATACCAATGTCTCTTATAGCATGTGTGACAACCGAAAAATCAACATTTGAATCATTACTATTCATAAGACGGTCCATATCTTCAAATATAGGGGTGAAATCCTGTTTTAAACATTCTTCCGAATGTGCTCGGTTATCTACTTTTGTTGCTAAAGTTTCTATGAAATTGCGACTTTTTTCCATATCAATTAATGCTGAAAATTTCAAACTACTTAACATTTCGTCTTTACCAGTTTCAAAATTACCTATTACATTTTGAATGAAAGACCGTAGTTCCATCATCTTCTTCATAATATTAGCATAAATACTAAATCTTTCCTGATTTAAATTTACAATTTTTTGTTCCTTATCTGAAATGTCTTTTATTCGATTTTTGATTTCGTTTATTTCAGCATAAATATCAGATAGTTTTTGACTAAATGCAGCAATTGTCTTACTTATACCTTGAAATTCACCGATCTTTTTTTGAATGTCTTGGATATCATTTTCAATTTTACTTTTATATTGATTAAGAGTTGTATCATTATGAGTAATGAGAACACTTAAGACTTTTATATCATTTAGCTCATCTGGAAAACTTTTAACTTGGTCATTATCAACAAAAAAATTCTTAAAATCACTATTAATATCTATAGCCTTCTCCCTGTATCTAGAATAAAAAGACGTTAAATCAATCAATAATTCGGAAAGCTTACATAATAAACTTTCACTCGTACGTTTTTTTGTTTTTAATTGCTCAAGCTGTTGAGTGAGATTTAAGATAAAATCGTCACTTGTACCCTGTTTTTGTTTAATATCATCTATACGTTTAATGTAATCTAATTTTTCTCCTTCTTTTAACTGAAGATTCTCTTCTTCTTTATCTTTCTTTCCATTTACTTCAGTAGAAAGTTGTTCAATTAAAAGGTTTATTGTTTGTATTTTTTTCTCAAACTCTTTTATTTCATTTTCCATCTCATCGTATTTACTTCTGTCGTCTATATATTTACCAAAAATCAAATCAATCACATGTTTATTTAACTTATCTGGATTTGATGAATATTCATCGAAATGATTTTGAGTAAGATAAATAATATTAGCCTTACTAAAGTAATCTTCATCAAATCCTATATTTTTATTTAAAGTTTCTCCAGATTTAAAACTTATATTTACTTCTATAGGTTTACTTGTAGGGCGTTTCTTGGGATTTTCTCCTACATAGAGCCTATAGAAGAATGAATGTTTCATATAATCTGACTTTAATTTACTACCTTCTTGAAAACAAGTAGCTATAAGGTCAAGAAGTGCTGTCTTGCCAGACCCTCTACCACCGATAATAGTCACGAGATTAGGATTTAGACTCAATTGAAAATTGTCAATGCTTAGTTTGTCGTTAATTTTAGTTTGTGTTATCTCAAACCTATCAATACTGTAAATACTCTTGTCAGGTTCGGGGTTATTTTCGTTTATCCTTAAACGATCTTCAGGTTCGTAAAGAATTTGTTTTAAACCTTCCCAAGTTGATTTCCCTTTGAGCCAGCAAAAACGCCTTTGATCTGGTTCCAAAAAACGTTCATTAAATCCATGAGAATCACAACCCCAAATGCATGGTTTTAATGTCTTAAATTCATTTATAAAATTTTGTTTAGTATCAGTCTTACCTAAACAAAATTCTCTCATTTTTTCATTTGATGAGAAAACTGCATGAGACATTTGAAGTAATTGCTTACGTGTAGCATGATCTTGTCCATCCCAAGTTAGTAAATTTAAATTTTCATCAGCAATTACTAACAAATACTTTCCTTTAAATCTATTCTCTAGACATTCTTTTATTTGTTGTATATTCACAACTGCATTCAAGCAACCAGTATAAAATTCTGATTGATCTCTAAATTTTTCATGTTGCTCTTGGAGTATTTTACCAAAAGCCGTTAGGTTTGAAATTTTCAACTTCCGCATCTTTGATGTTTCAAAAGGCTCATTTTCATATACAAAGTCTAAATCATGCAAAAACCCCTCTTCCATTTCTTCCGAAGAAAGTTCCGGAGATAACAGTACATGAAAATTTAATCTCTTAGGTTTATGATCTTTATTAGGATAAATAATCTTATCTGCTCTAAACTCTATATTGGGGAATATGAATATATCTTTTAAAAATGTTCTATCGCGAAATTCTGAGATTTTCTTATATCCTTCAATACTGAAATAGTCAGTAAAACCAATGGCACTAATTCTATGTTTCTTTACTTTTACTTCAATTTGGTTTATATAATTTTCCCAAGTAGCATCGTTAGATGGATCTCCAAACTTGTTATTGAGAATGGAAAAAGGAGTATGTAAGTGAAAATCCCATATATTCCAACATGAACCTTTAGGCATATTAAAGATATCTCCAATCATTTAAATTTAAAGAAAAACTTATATTATATTCATTTTATTTAGTTTTTTTTGTTAAATTCCAGTTTGTTTTTCCGCAATTACAACAAACATTTTTTAATTCTGTTCCTTTAGTGGTAAGGCTTAATATTCCACATTCAGGACATAGAAAGAGGTTAAATAGTTCCTGAAATACTTCTATTAAGGGTCTAAATTCGTGTTCGGAAAAAGTTGTCCAGCTATTATAATGAACGTTAGGATTCATAGCCCATTGTTCTATATTGGAACGGTTAAAAATTTCTTTAGCTTTTTCGTCTAATTGGTTTAGTTTTTCAAGTTCTCCATGTTGTTTCCAAGATTGTGAAGCATCTTTAGCTTGTTTTAGTAGCTTTTTATATTGTGAAATTGCAGGAGGTAATAAATCTCCAAGCTCCCATTGCATACTTGATTTATATTTTACTGGTACCTGGAGAGCATTACAAACCATACTAAAGAATTCTTCAGATCCTCTGCGTAGCTTATGAGATGCACTTGCTATATCGGCTTGTTCTATGTCCTTTTTTATTCTTTCCCACATATCCGCTTTATAATTTATATAAGGTCCAGTTTCTACATCCCATTTGTAGAATTCAATAATTTCGTTGGATTTAACCATTCCTTCAAATTTTAATTGATTTCTCCATACTCTATCGTGAGTTGTAATAATGAATTGTTTTTCGGGGAAAAATTTTTTTAAAATATGGCAGATTTGCCTTCTATGATCTGCATCAACAGACATAACTACGTCATCCAGTATTACTAGATCGAGTAAGTCCTGTGTTAATTTTTTAGATAAAGATAAATATAAACAGAGCCCCATGCTATCCTGGTGCCCTTCACTATGAAGAGCGTTAGGAGGATGGATACCACGACCATAAAAATCAACTTCAAGAGAAAGTCCTGCACCATCAGGCTCAAGTTTTGCTTTAAAATTGTTTTCATCGTCTTCATGTAATTTCCTATATAAATTTATAAAATTATCCTTTATTTCTTCATAAAGTTTTTCTAATATAGTATTCCTAGCTTGTTCAAAGTTTTTTAATAAGACAGAAGCTTTTTTTTGATTTAATTCCGCGTTTTTTAAGATATTTTCCGCATCTTCTAGAGCTTTTAAATTTTCTTCTAATTTTGTTAATGTATCCCAAGCTGTTTGCTCCGGGGTGGTTTTAGGGAATTTATTATTTATTTCTAAAGTGATACAGGTTAATATTTTTTCAATATCATCAGGAGCGAGCATTGTTTGAACTTGATTTAAATTAAAACTAGGTTTTGTATAGTTTTCAACAGGGTTATTCAATTGTTTAACAAAATTTTCTAATTTATCAAGCCATGCTTGAAGTAAAGAAGTTTCTTTTTGTAGTGGAAGCGTTTGGGTTATATTGATAATTGATTTAAGACTTGCAATGATAAAATTAGAAGAAGATTTGATATTGCTAGAAAAATCTGTTATTGCTTTTTGATATTTTAAAGCAGTTTGTGCAGTTTTTAAACGTTTTTCTAATAACTCCAATAATTTACCCGGTGGCCAAGAAGTATCACACAGAGGGCAATTACCTGTTTTATCAATCAAATTAATACCTAATCTGGTTAGATCCAGCATTTTCATAGATTTTATCAGGTCAGGATTAAGTTGTATAGTGTTTATTAAATCCCTCATTTGTTCATCAGCTTTTTTTATCTGTTCCTGGTGTTGTGGTAATAATATTTTGCGAATATTTTGTACGTCTTTTTCAAACAAAGTTATATTAACAGATGGGCCAGTTGTTATAATAGGAGTAAGTCCTATTTTTAAATTTTTGTAACAAAATGTTGTTAGGGGTTTTCCAGCTAAAAGCGTACGATTTTGATTTATAATGTCCCCAATAATATCTTTATTAAAAGATTTTTCTTGAACCGTTGCATTGACAGTTCTTTTCTCTTTATCGACAATTTTTTTTGCAGAATCACAATCTTTTGCAAGGTTGTTATGGGCTGTAACAAGACTTTTCCTAATATCTTCAATTTCTGTTATATTCAAAAGTTGTTGTATTTCCTGGGCTCGTGTACTATTTTCAGCCGTAATATATTTTAATAATTCTCTTCTCGTTAAAACGTGCTGTCCCTGTTTAGCAATAGTTATAATGTTGTCTAAAAGCGGTTTTATAGAATTATCATTATATTCCAGAGTAGTAGGTTTGTTCAAACATCTTTTTATTTCTATTTTTTTATCTATATCTTTCAGTTTAATAACCGCTCTAATAGATGCATCGTCTGGAGTAGAATCAATATGTGGGCCATGCTTATGTAAAGAAATTTTACCAGTCCCTTTTCCTGTTAAACGTGTTATTTGTCCTGTAAGAAGAAAATCAAGAGCATCAACAATACCGCTTTTCCCTGAACCATTTGGTCCCCAGATTACAAGACTTTTTCCTTCCGGTTTTATTACTAAATCTCGTATACCGCGCATATTATGTATTTCGATTTCAAGTATTTTCATATTTACTCCTTTGAACTTAATTGTATTACATTCATTACTTTATTAACCTTATTAAGCTCACCGTTTACAGCTAAATTTTTAAGCTCTTGTATTATTTTTTTATCAAGTTCTCCGGATTTTTCTATGTTCATAAACATTTCATTGAATATTTGTTCAATGAGTGATTTTTGAATATTATTTTCTTCTGACATAAATTCAATCTCCTTATTATACAATTATAAAGACTTTTTATAATTACCATGTTGATGGGTTTTATATTTATCGCCAAAAACAGCGAGTTTATTTACCGGAGTGTTTATTTCAGCGAGATTTTTATAGATGGCAGTGAGAGTTTCTTTGGTTTCCTGGGCGGTTGCTTCTGGATCTGTCATATTTCTCTTCTTTCTCTAATATTTGGTATTGGTGGTTTATTCTAGAAGGGATGAGAAGAGTCCTGCAACTATTATTCTTCTTCCATAAAAGGGTACCAGACAGAATTTCAGTTACAAAAGGCGATAATAACGCTATCACCATAAAAACCGCCATCAGTTATGAGAATGTGGCAGTGCGGATTGAAGCCGAAGAAGTTACTGAATGTCTGTACAGCGATAACAGCGCCGGGGATTGGGTTATTCTCTGTGACTGCTTCTTGGAGAAAGACCGTTAAATATGCGGATTAAAGTAGACGAAAGTATAGATATTTTGAATTCAAGATGATACAATATTTTACAGAGTTTTTAAGGATGCTAATTTAACGGTGAACAATAAAGAAATCGGAGGAGTAAAGGCGTGAAAACATTATTTGAACTGTGTAAACCCAGGCAAAGTGTATTCGATGAAACTAAAAGAGAAGATGTATTAAATTTGTCCGATCTCATAGAGGGCAGAATTGAATGTGCTTCGTTTTTTGAGGAGAATTTCGTAACAGGTGGAATGAAGACTCTATTTGAAACTGCCTTTAATCGTTTTATAAAGCAGGGGCAAACTGGTGTTGTAAAGCTCACTCAGGCAATGGGTGGCGGTAAGACACATAATATGTTGGCACTTGGGTTGCTTGCAGCACATCCTGAATTCCGCAGTAAAGTAATGACTGACAGTAAGAAATACAAAACTATCGGTAAGGTTCGTGTTGTTGCATTCACCGGTCGTGAGAGTGATGCACAGTTTGGTATATGGGGTTCTATTGCTGAACAAATCGGTAAAAAAGAGGCTTTTTCACAGTATTATTCTCCGCTTTCTGCACCTGGCGAAACTGCGTGGATTAACTTACTATCAGGTGATCCACTGCTTATTCTTATAGATGAGCTGCCACCATACCTCGAAAATGCAAAGTCAAAGGCCATAGGTAATTCGGATTTATGTGCAGTTACATCAACTGCTCTTGCAAACCTATTTTCCGCAATTGGTAAGGCCCAGCTTGCAAACGTATGTCTTGTTATTGCAGATTTAAAAGCGGCTTATGAGAGTGGAAGCGAGCTTATCAGAGGTGCATTCAAAAACCTTGAAAATGAAGTCAATCGTAGTGCTTTAAATATAGAACCTGTTGGTAGTGGATCTGATGATGTATACCATATATTGAAAAAGAGGCTATTTGAATCCATGCCAGGGGCAGATGAAATCAATCTTATAGCAATTGCTTATAAAAACGAAGTGACGAAAGCAAAACAAATGGGACTTACTAACATTTCGCCTGATTATATATATACTGGTGTTAAAGATTCATATCCATTCCATCCGTCAATTCGTGACTTGTATGCTCGTTTTAAAGAGAACTCAGGTTTCCAACAAACAAGAGGGCTAATTAGATTGATGAGGCAGATTATTTCAGGCATGTATGCGGGCGATAAAAGTAAAGCAAAGAGAAAACATCTTGTAAATGTTTTTGATTTTGATTTAAACGATAGGGCAATGCTTACAACTGTAACACAGATTAAACAGGAATTATCAAACGCTATTGCACATGATATTGCAGCGAATGGCAAAGCTATTGCAGAGGAAATTGATGCACATTACCAGCAAGAGCTTGTCGGCGATGTTAGTAAACTTATATTGGTATCTTCGCTTGCAAATGTTCCAAATGCACTGTTGGGTCTTACTTTGCAAGAAATTATTGGTGATTTATGTGAGCCGGGCAGAGATATTGCAGGACTTAAAAGAGCACTTGATGAATTTCAAACAAGAGCATGGTATCTAGAGCATAATAAGGAAGGGAGATTGCTTTTTAAAAATGTCAAAAATATGATTGCAGAACTACATTCTCTGGTTGAATCATATGATAATGAAGCGGTTAGAACAACAACGTTAAAATCATTTCTCGCAGAGAAGTTTAAGCCAACTGTTGGAGACTGTTATCAAAACCTTCTTATATTCCCTGCAATTGATGAAATCACACTATCTGCTGATAAAGTTTCACTCATATTGTTTGAACCTTATACAGGTACAGGGCTGCATCCTAGTTTGGCGCGGTTTTACAATGATGCAATGTATAAGAACCGTGTGATGTTCTTATCCGGTGGCCGTGATACGATGAATCGCCTTTATGATGCTGCAAAACATTTAAAAGCAATTGATAGAATAATTGCAAATATGAATGATGAAAAGGTGCCGGAGGATAATCAGCAGTATCTATTGGCACAGGATACACGCATTAAAAAAATTACTGCAATACTCAGTGCTGCCCAGCAAACATTTTCAACACTTTATTATCCGATGGGAAACAGTATTCGAAGCAGTGATTTTACTATGCAGTTTAAGGACAATAACTATAATGGTGAAGAACAGGTTAAAAATTTGCTCAGGGAAAAGCAAAAGTTCTCAAACAAGTCAATTGATGACACACTTCGTCGCAAATGCGAAGAGAGGCTTTTTACAAGAAAAGAGATGCGTTGGTCTGAAATAAAAGACCGTGCTGCAACAGAAACAAACTGGACATGGTTACACCCACGTACACTGGACAATCTGTTTGTAGATTGTAAACAGAAGGATTTGTGGCGTGAGCATGGCGATTATGTGGAAAAGGGGCCTTTCCCAAAAGAACCTACAAGTGTATCCTTTACAGTTAAGAATGAAAATGAGGAAACAAACAAGGTATTGCTCAGATTGCACCCTCGTTTTGGCGATAAAATATATTATGAAATCGGTGCGCCGGCAACGACTTCATCATTAAAAGTCGAAGATCCTAATAATTTTGAAACTGCAGAATTGAAGGTTTCGTTTCTTTGCGTTGACTCTACATTAGAGCATCCGACCGGCGAACCGGTAGAATGGATACGTGATATTTCAATCAAGCATAAAATAATGGAAAAAGCCGATGGGCAATATATGGTTCTTAAATCTCAACCGGGAGTAAATATCAAATACACAACAGACGGAAGTGATCCTAAAGACAGCGGTGGTTCCTATGACTGTGAGTTTAAGATACCTTCAAATACTGCGTTTGTACAAATAGTAGCTGAACATGATGATATTTTTTATGATAGCCGGTCCATAAAGATTGAAAAAGGCAAAGTGGAAAGACCTACAATTGACAAGACTAAACCGCTTGTACTTTCGCGTTTACAGAAAGCAGTTGATACCAGCGAGACATATAACCAATTAACATTGCTTAAAAAATACGCAGAACGTGTAAAGGATGTCCACATAGTTTTGCATAAAAACGATGACCAAGGAAGAGACGCAGGATGGATAGAACTTACACTGAGTGATAAGTTTGCAATCAATATTGAACAAATTGAAAGTGTCATTGATAATCTTAAAAACTCATTTATTACTAATGGTACGGCAAATATTGAGTTAGAACTGAGTGCAGTAATATTTAAGAGTGGTCAATCGTTCCTAGACTTTGCAAATGATAAGAAACTCAGCCTGTCCGAGTTTAAACAGGGAGAGATAAATCAAAGATGAGTGTTAATCGATCATATTTTGGTTTTGGTTTCAAGCCCGATGAAAGCCGCCATCATATTCTCGTTTGTATTCCCGAAAAGAAAGACGGAAGCGTAATAATTTATGAACGCTTTAGTTGGCAGGATGATGAGAGAAAGCAAACAATAAATGAGTATGGTGAGGATCAGGCGAAAGCCAGAATATCAAAGCATAAATGGGAATTATTAAAGGATACGTTGCAGACAGAGTTCAACAGCCGCCTGAAAAAACAAAAGATGTCGGCAGGTCGTTTCGTTATTGGACAAACGTCCGTAGAACGAATGTTAGGCAAGGAACTGCTTGTGCTTGTTTGGGCCGTAGAGGACTGCGATCCTGCCAATGTGCCTGTTGCTATTCGTAACTGGTTGGGGCTTGCTCCCGAGGAACGCTGGTGGCTTTATACAATGACAAATGCTGCAACAGGACATATTGATGACCGCATGGGCTGGCGTAAAGCACTACGATATGCATTATGTGAAAACCCGATTGATGAACGACGACAGCTTTCGTTGTTTGATGTAATGCTAAAACGAGGTGAGGAGGAATAGCTAGATGAATTACGGTAAATCTTTTATTGAAATGCAGTTTCCTGTTTCTAAGGTCAGTAAAGAAAGTTATAAGGAACGAAAGGCTAATCTTGGCCAGACTTTAACGGGTCTTGGTAAGTGGTGGGGAAGAAAACCACTTGTATTGATACGTGCGGCTTTGCTTGGATTGTTGCTTCCTGTAAGTGATGAACCTAAAAAGGATATGGATATATTCCTTAAGATAATGTCAATGGATAAAAATGGGTTATCAAATCGTAAAACAAAATCAATTTCTGCAAAAGATGTATTTGCAATATTGACAACAAGAGAACGTGAGCAGCATTTCGCTCAAAAAGACGGTGAATTGACGCCTGTATGGAAAGCTGGCATAACGGCTGCAGAAAAGGCTACCGCTCTTGAAAAGGCGTGGAGTCGAATGTCTTATGACCAAAAGTTAACCTATTGTATGCGACCAGAGGAATATGCAAACGAAAATCCAATAGTATGGAAAGAAATTAATGTACATCTGGGCACAAAGGCAAGTAACCTTAAAGAACTAATAACAGAACTTGGTAAGATGCGGTTTGGTAGAGAGCCTGTTGTTGGTGATTGTTTTTGTGGTGGTGGCTCTATTCCGTTTGAAGCGGCACGAATGGGTTGCGATGTTTTCACTTCTGATCTTAATCCTATTGCGGGGCTTTTAACATGGGCAGACCTCAATATCGCTGGGGCGAGTGATGAGAAAATTGCTAAACTGCGAGAGTTTCAGCAGAAGGTTTATGATGCTGTGGACAAACAAATATTGGAATGGGGCATTGAAACAAACGAGAGAAAGGAGAGGGCAAATTCATATTTGTATTGCAATGAAACAAACTGTCCTGAATGTGGGTATTCAGTTCCGCTAGCGCCTTCATGGGTGATTGGCAAAGGAACGATGACAGCGGCAATTCTAATAGAGAATAATAACGGTTTTGATATAGAAATAAAAAGCGGTTTAAATTCAATACAAATAAATGAAGCAGAAAAAATGGCTACTATTAAAGGCGATAGTATGTATTGCCCACATTGTAAAAAAAGTGTACCCATTTCTGCTCTGCGTAAAGATATTTGTAGGGGCAACGGCTTATCCTTGCCCATTTCTGGGCTGCGTCAATGGGGTAAAAATGAATTTGTGCCTTGTGAGAATGATGTATTCAGAGAGCGACTTTACTGTATTAAATATGAATATGAGGAAGAATATTATGATAGTAAGGATAAACGTAAAACAAAACGTGTTCGTTATTATTCAGCACCAACTACTGCTGATTTAGCACGAGAGCAAAAGGTTGTAAATCTGCTTTCAACTCAGTTTATTGACTGGCAAGATCAAGGCTATATTCCATCAAGTGAAATTGAAGAAGGCTATAATACAAGCCAAGTTATAAGAGAACGTGGTTGGAGATATTGGCATCAGCTATTTAATCCAAGACAACTTTTAGTTCATGGATTGTTTATGAAAATTATCAGTGAGATGGCGAAGACAAATGATGAGCTAGTTATTGGTTTGTTAGGAATAAATAGGTTATCAAATTGGAATTCAAAATTATCACAGTGGTCTTCATACCATACACAAGAGTGTGGTTTACAAACCTTTTATAATCAAGCGTTTAATACTTTTTTTAATTACTCAGTAAGAGCTTTAAGTGGTCTTGATGCAACATGGATTTTTAATATAAATAATACTTTTATAAAAACTAATAATATCGTTACTCTTTCAGATGCTCGTAATATAACCAATCAATCAGACCTATGGATTACAGACCCACCATATGCTGATGCGGTAAACTATCATGAGTTGTCAGAGTTTTTCCTTTCTTGGGATCGAAAGTTACTTAAAAAGGCTTTCCCAGAATGGTACACCGATTGCAAGCGAGTTTTGGCAGTGCGAGGTCGAGATGAAGCCTTTAACAACTCAATGATTGATGTTTATACAAATCTCGCCGCAAATATGCCTAACAATGGTATGCAGATTATAATGTTTACTCACCAGGATGTAAGTGTGTGGGCGGACCTTCGGAATATCGTTTGGGCAGCAGGATTACAGGTAACAGCGGCATGGACTATCGCCACCGAAACTGAAAGTAGTGGACTAAAAGCGGGCAATTATGTAAAAGGCACAGTGCTACTTGTATTACGAAAAAGGAAAAGCGAAAAAACTGCTTTTTTAGATGAAATAATGCCTGAGATCGAAGATGAGGTAAAAGAACAAATAAGGAGTATGCAATACCTTGATAATAAAGAGGAGCCAAATTTTACTGATGCAGATTACATCCTTGCTGCGTATGCGGCATCGCTCAAAGTGCTTACGTCTTATAAAAAGATAGAGGATATTGATGTTGCTTATGAGCTTTCAAGAGTGAGGAAAAATGGTGAACTTTCACTTATTGCACAGGTAATTGAAAGTGCTAAAAAGATTGCATACGATCAACTCATCCCAGGTGAATTTGACTCATTTTTATGGAAATCATTATCTGCAGAGGAGCGGCTATATATCAAAGGTCTGGAGATTGAAAAGAATAATGTTTATCAGTTATCAGCATATCAGGAACTGGCCAGAGGTTTTGGTGTTAATGAATATAAGGAATTTATGGAAAACTCAAAGGCAAACTGTGCAAGGTTTAAGACAGCAAGAGAGTGGGCTGGCCGCAATATAAGTGGTGACGGGTTTGCAGGCACTCTGCTTCGTAATGTGTTTATGGCACTTTACCTTGCCACAAAGGATGAGGATAATATTGGTGCAGGTAAAAATTGGCTTAGAAATGAAGTATTCGATTATTGGAATAGAAGAGAGATTATATGTGAGTTTTTAAGCTATATCGCAACCTTTGACCACATAAGCAATATGAGCCATTGGGAAAAAGAATCTTCTGTTGCAATGATATTAAAAGAGCTTGTCAATAATGATGGAGTATAGGAGAGCAAATAATGATAAATAAATTAAGCATTAAAAATTTTGGTACGTTAAAGGATATATCGTGGAATAATCTAGCCGGAATAAATTTAATTATTGGCGAAAATGGGACAGGTAAATCATTTTTGTTGAAATCTTTATATAGTGCTGTTAAGACAATAGAGGATTACATGCGTGGGGATGATGTCAGAACAACAAATGAAATACTTGCAGAAAAATTGCGTTGGACATTTCAAACGGATAGATTAGGCGAACTGGTTACAAAAGGACAGGATAAACACTTGTCATTCGACATAAAATTTGATAACAAAAGCTTTAGTTATAGTTTTAGTAAAGATACAAATATAAAACTTAATACTGTAACAAATGAAACCTCAAATAGAGAAAGTAATTCGATATTTTTGCCTGCTAAAGAAGTTTTATCTATATTTAATATTATTTTAAAATCTCGTGAGGTAGATAAATCTTTCGGGTTTGATGATACTTACTTTGACCTTGCGAAAGCTCTAAAAATAACGCCTAAAATGGGAAAAAACTATAAAGCCTTTTCGGAATCAAGAAAGAAATTAGAAAATATTTTAGGTGGTGCAGTCGAGTTTGATGAACAGAGCAGCCGCTGGCAATTTAAAAAAGGTAATCAAAAATTTTCGATAGGTGCAACATCGGAAGGGGTTAAAAAAATTGCTATATTAGATAATTTGCTTGCAAATAGGTATATTAACACATCATCTATAATTTTTATAGATGAACCGGAAGCTGCGTTACATCCCAGTGCTATTTCGGATTTTCTGGATATTGTAGCTATTTTATCTGACAGTGGAATACAATTTTTCTTGGCGAGCCATTCATATTTTGTGTTGAAAAAGCTTGCTTTAATTGCTAAACAAAAAAGTATTTCTATCCCGGTAATTTCTATTGACGTTAACGCTGGTATGGAAGCTGCTTATGATGATTTGAAAATTGTAATGCCGAAAAATTCAATTATTAATGAATCAATTCGCTTATATAAAGAAGAGATAAGCGAGGTAATAAAATAGTATGATTGTGATACCAGAATCCGGAATGACATTCGGTCCATTTGCAGATAATAATGTGTTTTATATTGAGAAATCAAAAATATATCAAGAACTACAGCAACGTCTGCCAATAGCTGAATTTTTAGTACTAATGAGGGACGATTCAATTTGGATAGTTGAAGCAAAATCAAGTTCACCTAACCCTGAGAACAAAGAGTCAGAAAAAAAGTTTGATGATTTTATAACAGATATTTCAGATAAACTTATCGACGCTTTAACTTTAGCAGTATCAGTTATTATAAAGCGACATGATAATGCTATAAATGAAATCCACCAAAATTTGCAAAATGGTATAATAAGCGGGAACGCCATTAAATTGTGTTTAATTATTAAAGGACACAAGGATGAATGGCTAATTCCCATTCAAGATGCCCTGAATCAAAATCAACAACTTTATCGGAATAAAAAAATATGGAGATTTGAAATAGCTGTTATGAATGATGAGATGGCAAGGATGGCAAAGTTAATTTGTTAGGTGGGTGTTGAAATGATAAACAGATACTCGTCAAGAGCAACTCGACTTGACAAACAGTTTTTAACTGACAAATTACATAACGCCAGGAGTTATGACCGCATCGCCGGTTATTTCAGTTCGTCAGTCCTTGAAATTGCCGGTGAAGCAATAGAAAGTATAAGTGGCAAGGTGCGTCTGATTTGTAATTCTCAAATAGAAAAAGAAGATTGTGAGACTGCGACTGCCGCCGCTTCTGCTTTGCGTCGTGAGTGGTGTGAAAACGAACCAGAGAAGGTTTATGTATCAGCAACCCCACGGTTAAAACGATTATATGAATTTATGAAAAGTGGAAAACTTGAAATAAAGGTGCTACCTAATAACGTTTTCGGGCTTATTCATGGCAAGGCAGGAGTCATAACACTGGCGGATGGAAGTAAAACCTCTTTTATCGGCAGTGTGAATGAAACGCTATCTGCCTGGCGGTTGAATTATGAAATGTTATGGGAAGATAACTCGCCAGAGGCAATAGCGTGGGTGCAAAACGAGTTTGATTATTTTTGGCAGCACTCTTCAGCAATTCCAATGTCTGACTTTGTTGTAGAGGATATAAGGCGTATTTCGGAGAGAGAAGTAATAGATGATATTACAAAATGGAAAGAGATGCCCGAACCAGCGCAGGCAGTTGTTGAATCACCTATTTATAGAGAAGAACTTGGGCTTTGGGAACATCAAAAATACTTTGTAGATATGGCTTTCAGAAATCACAGAAAATCTTATGGAGCAAGGTTTGTGCTTGCTGACCAGGTAGGGCTTGGAAAAACAATTCAACTTGCACTTTCAGCACAGCTCATGGCTCTATGGGGTGACAAGCCGGTGCTAATTATTGTTCCTAAAACGCTTATATGGCAGTGGCAAGATGAAATGAAAACTCTTCTTAATATGCCATCTGCTGCTTATAATGGTAGAGAGTGGGTAGACGAGAATGGAATTAATTACCCACCATCAGACGATATACGCAAGTGTCCCCGCAGAGTTGGGATAATCTCGCAGGGTATTATCGTAAATGGTCGTGATGAATATTTGGAGCAGTTACTCTCTAAGCAATATGAATGCGTAATTGTGGATGAGTCGCATCGTGCGAGGCGTAAGAATTTGGGTGATGATAAAGAAAACTTAAAGCCCGAACCTAACAATCTGTATGACTTTCTTTTGAAAATATCATTAAGAACACATAGTATGTTACTCGCTACTGCAACACCAGTGCAGATGTACCCGATAGAAGCATGGGATTTGCTCAACATTCTATCACAGAAAAATGCTTCAGTGTTGGGTAACGATTTAAGTAAGTGGCGAAAAGATCCAAAGAGAACGCTTGATTTGATTATGGGAAAGGCACAGATAGGCAATTCACCGGCTGAGTGGTTGGAACAATGTGAGTGGCTTCGTAATCCATTCCCGCCATCTGAGGAAGATGAAATTAATTTTGGCGGAATAAGAAGACGGCTGCAAATGGAAGATGATAAATTTATAATTCCTCCAGAAAAGATAAAGGAAATGCACAGCACTCCGGAAGGTCGTAAAGTAAGCAGAATTTTAGAGGGTGGGTTTATGCAAAACCATAACCCATTCATTCGTCATATCGTTAGACGGACAAGAGACTTCCTGGAAAACAACAATAATCCCGATACAGGTGAGCCATATCTTAAAAAGATTGAAGTTATATTAATGGGTGAAAAAGACTGCGAAGGGATACAATTACCACCATATCTGCAAGATGCATATAGATGTGCTGAAGAATTTTGTGAACTGCTTGGAAGTCGTGTGCGTGGCAGTGGTTTTATTGAAACACTTCTTTTGAAGCGGGTTGGAAGTACGATGCTTGCAGGACGCAACACTGCAGAAAAAATGTTTAACTGGGGAAATACCGATGAAGATATTTTTGAGGAAGATGATGACGATTCAGTTACAAATGAAAAAAGATGCGATGGTACAACAAACAAAAAGACCGTGAATGATATTAAGGATATTACTGAAGCAGAGAGAAATGCACTTGCCAGATTTATAAAGACCCTGGATGAAAACAAAGACAAAGACCCGAAATATGCGTTGGTATTAAATTTGTTAACTAAAAAGGGGTTCAAAGACAAGGGATGTATTATTTTCTCACAGTACTTTGATTCAGCATATTGGGTTGCTGAAAACCTGTCAAACGATTTAAAAGGCGTATACATTGGTCTTTATGCTGGTGGTGATAAGTCTGGTATTATTTGTGATGGAAAATATCGAAAACACACTAAAGAGGACATAAAGCGAATGGTCAAATCAAGAGAAATTAAAATTCTTGTTGGCACAGATGCGGCTTCTGAGGGCTTAAACCTGCAAACACTCGGAACTTTAATTAATTTGGACTTACCGTGGAATCCTACAAGGCTGGAACAACGAAAAGGCCGTATTCAGCGTATAGGTCAACAAAACGATAAGGTGATAATATACAATATGCGGTATAAGGATTCAGTTGAAGATCGTGTTCATTCTATGCTGTCAAAACGCCTACAAAATATTAGCGATATTTTCGGTCAGTTGCCCGATGTGCTGGAGGATGTCTGGGTGCAGGTAGCAATAGGAAAAAAAGCAGAAGCAGAGAAGATTATTGATGCAGTGCCAATGCAACATCCTTTTGAAATCAAATATGAAAAGCAAGCAGTCAATAACACAAACTGGGAAGATTGCAGGATCGTTTTAAGCGAAAGTGAAAAACGGAAATGTCTGCTTGATGGATGGCTGGATATCCGGCACAAAGAAGATAGAAATATGTAATTTTTAATGGTTATTTTATTCCCTATAATTCAAGTCAGCTATTTTTATAAAAGCCTTGATTTTATTGAGTTTTTTTACTGTTTATAAGAAATGAATTTATTGAGTTTATGTTATGTCATAGAAATCCTGTATTTATAAGGATGTTAAATTCATAAAACGTCATTAAACTAGTATTTAACGACGTTGATAGGTAAATTTGTTTACAAAGAATGAACACAAGGCGAAATTATTACTAAATTCAACAATATTAATCTCTTTTCTATTCAATTTCCTTTTTCTTTCTGCCATTCTTTTTTTTCTTTTTCCATGCTTTAAGAGCAGATTTGCTGGCATCCATAGAAACTTTTTTCTTTAAATAATTATGAACTGTTGAAGTAGAACAATTATATTTTTTTGCTATATCAGGAATACTTATACCCTGGTTGTATAAATTTTCCCAGTCTTGATAATGAGCAGAATGCTTTGTTTTACGGGGAGCTCCAGCAATATCTAATGTCTGCCAGACAAGCTGTTTACTTGTATTATATTTTTGGGCAATATCCTCAAAAGTTAATCCTTGCTCTCTTAGTGCCTGCCATTCTTCTTTTTTACTCATTACATTCACCTTCTTTTGGATAATTATAATATATCTAATTCGAAAAGTAAATACAATTTTACAAATAAAATAATAAAAATATATAAAAAATATTATAAAATAGTATTGACATATCGAATATTATATGATAATATAGATAATAGAGAGAGGGAAAAAGCAGGGCACACGGGGCGGGTAGGGTCTGCCTGAACCATCAGCCAGAAGGACGGAGGGGGTTGATAGGAAGCAAGACTGCTCACGGTGCAATGAAAAACAGAAAGGA
>JBEHWO010000061.1:0-23243 GCA_040217695.1 Vulcanimicrobiota bacterium
CTATTTAGGCAATATTTCAGGTGCTAAATGGGCCGTAAGCCAGGGAGCAGATGTAAACCTGAGAGACAGAGATGGGAAAACAGCTCTCCATAAGGCTCTGTCAACGGGAAATAAAGATGTGGCAGAATTGCTTATAAGCAACGGAGCAGATGTTAATATAAGAGACGTAAACGGAAGAAGTCTCTTATATGAATCTATTGATCTGAACAGTAAAGAAGTTATAAGGTATCTTATAACCAAAGGAGCAGATGTTAATCTGAAAGACAAGGAACTTTCTACTGCTCTCCATAAAGCAGTAGCACTGGGTAAAAAAGAGATTGCAGAAGTACTTATTGCAGGCGGCGCAGACGTGAATGCAAAGGACAGGCAGGGACATAGCCCTCTGGATAAAGTAAGTTCGAAGGATATGAAATCTGTAGCAGAATTACTTATTGCAAAAGGAGCAGCTGTGTCACCTGAAACCAGGAATAAACTTCTTACAATGGATATAAAATGTTAGTGTTTGGTGAGACGTGAAAAGTGAAAGGATACCTTACGCGTAACGCGTTAGGCATCACGAACCACCCGTCACGCGTCACACGTCACGATTATAAGGACATATATAAATGAGCAATATTACAATTTTCAATCTCGCCTTCAGGTATTTCCCCGGAGATAAGTTGAAAGTTCCTGTACACATCCCCTATGGTTGTCTCTGTATAATATCTGTACTTGAAAAGGCCGGTCACAGAGTGGAATTCAGAGATTATCAGTTGAACTCTTATAATGACCCTTCAGAAATCAAATATATGGCAGATTTTCTTAAAAACCCCGGCGATGTTATCGGTATATCCTGTTTTTCAAAAGAATTACCCTATGCAGTTCTTCTGAGTGAGGAATTGAAAAAATTATATCCTTTCGTAAAAATAATACTCGGCGGATGCGGCCCTTCGGGAGTGGCTGAAAAACTGATAGAATATTTTGATGCCATAGATTTTGTCGTAACAGGCGAAGGTGATGTAACGGTTGTAGAACTGCTAGATGCCATAGAAGGCAGAAGACATGTTGACAGTGTAAAAGGTATAGTGTTTAAAAGTGACGGAAATGTTACCGTTACACAGGAAAGAGAAAGAATAAAGGATCTTGACTCACTCCCCTCTGCAGCATATCATCATATAAATCTATCCTTTTATGACAGTCTTTATCTGTCCTGGAGCAGAGGATGTCCCTATAGATGTACCTTTTGCGATCAGGGAAGTTTCTGGAAAGGAAAACTTGTTAAAAGAAGTTTTCATAATGTCTTTGCCGAACTGGATCGTCTGTCAGAACTCAAATCTTACTGTGAGATTACTTTTTCCGATAATATATTCTGTCATAATAAAGAAGATTTTAAAAGATTTTTTGAAGCATATAAAAAGAGAAATTATAATTTTAAATTCAATATGTGCAGAAGACTCGATGATATAGATGATGAAATACTTGACATGGCAGGAGAACTCAACTGTGAGGTAGTATTTTTCGGAGTAGAGTCAGGAAGCTCTTATGTGCTTGAAGAGATAAAGAAAAATATTCATGTCGATATAAGGGAAATCCTGTTAAAAACAGCAGATAAAATACCTGTGTCTGCGGCAAGTTTTATCTTTAATTTCCCTTTTGAAACCATATATGATTTCCTTGATACAATGAATTTTATCCTGAATTTATTCCTTACAAAAACAGAGAATTATCTTCATATTCATCTTCATTATCTTATTCCCGTAGCAGGAACAGAGATATACAGAAAATACGGGAATAAGCTCCTCTACAGAGAATTCGGAAATATCCTTACATCAGGGAGAAACATGGAGGAATATGAACATTATAATCTTGAAGAAAATAAGAAAAATTTAACATTTCCTCCTTTAAGCGAAAAAAAGAGTAACTATGACAGTAACATAAAAGAACTTGTAAAAAAATACGGTGATACTTTTATCTCATATTATATATATGAATCTGTTGACAGGGAAACAAAGGAAAAATTCCTCAAATGTTTCAGAAGATCCCTCAGAACCGGTATAATGGATTATTTCTTCAAACACAGCAGATACAGTATTTTTATGGGTAGAGAGAAATTTTATATCCTGTCGGAACCTTCTTCCGAGGGTGATAACGCCATATATGTCAGAGTGGATAAGAATAATATAGACGGTTTGTCTGAATTTCTATCTCATAAAAACAAAAAGAATTTCTTTATTTACCATGATGGTCTTTCTGAAGATGAAATTAATAAATTAAAACATTCACTGGAAGGATTTGAACATATCTTCTTGAAACCTTTCAAGAAAGTTGACGAAAATACCTGTAAAGAATGTCCTTCACTCTTTTCTGTAGAAAACGATAAAATAGTTTTCTGCGGAGGAAAAGGAGGCAGGTATTTTAATTTTTATTCTTCCAGGGAAGAAATTTATAAGGAATTTTTGAAAAGAGGAATTGCATGGTGCTGTTTTGATGCGTGACGCGTAACGCGTGACGCGTGACGGGAGGAGACAAAATCACAGATTATCCGGTATCGTATTTGCCGTCAGCATTTAGAGCCTCACCACTGGAATGAGTTTAATGGTTTCCCGGCATTACTTTATGAGCTGAAAGAGTGATATTATTTTATGATAATAAAATTTATTAAGTTTTTTGCCGTAGGCCTGTTAAATACCTTTGTAGATCTGGGTATATTGAATGTGTTACTTTTTACTACAGGTCTTGGCCATAAAGGGGGAGTCATATACAGTATCTTTAAAGCTCTTTCTTTTTCTGCTGCTGTTATTAACAGTTATTATTTTAATAAATTATGGGTTTTTAAAGGACAGGGACAGAAAAACGTAGCAACACAGTTTCCCACTTTTTTATTGATAAGTATTATAGGAGGATTCATCAATGTTTCTGTTGCCACTGCAGTAGTTACATCTGTGCCGGCAATCCTTGTTCCTCTGCGGCTCTGGCCTACTGTCGGCGCTCTGTGCGGTTCTCTTACAGCTTTTACCTGGAATTTTCTCGGTTATAATTATATTGTTTTCAAGGGGAAAAAGTGAGTTGTGAGTCGTGAAAAGCGAAACTGCCCCTTACGCGTCACGCGTCACGATTATAGTGAAACGTGAGTCGTGAGTGGTTATTAATCCTGGTAACTGGTCACTGATCACCTGCCGCACTTTTACCTGCCACATATCCGGAACTCCAGGCCCACTGCAGATTAAATCCTCCGCTGTCTCCGTCTACGTCCAGTATTTCTCCGGCAAAATACAGATCCGGCACAATCTTTGATTCCAGAGTCTTTTCATTTATTTCTTTCGTGTTGACTCCTCCTGCCGTTACCTGGGAGTTATTGAAACCATTCGTATCTCTAACGGTAAATTCCCAGCAATTCAGCAGTCTGAAGAGATTTTTCTTCTCTTTCCATGTTATATCACTGCATAATGTATTATTTTTTATACATGACTCTTTTAACAGTACCGGTATGAGTTTTTTGTTTATCACACCTATGAAAGAGTCATGAACAGTTCTGTAATTGAATACTGCCAGACGATTTTCTAAAAATTCTTCCACGTCCTGTTCCGTCATTGTATTTAATATGTTGACTTTAATCGTTACTTTTTGCCCTGACGAAAGACCGGAAGATGCAATTCTGCTCAATTGAAGCACAGGTGGCCCTGAAATACCGTAATCGGTAAACAATATTTCTCCTTTTTCTTTTCTTTTGCTTTCTTTATTAACAGATATGTCTGCTTCTCCGTCAAATTTGATGCCTGACAGGGCTTTTAGATATTTACAGTCAAGTTTTAGCTGCACAAGAGAGGGAAGAGGTTTTACTAAACTATGGCCCAGTTTAATGGCCAGAGAAAAACCTGAACCGTCAGAACCTGTTGAAGAAACGGATTTTCCTCCTGTGGCCAGAATAAGCCTGTCACATTCATATAGTTTGTTGTCAACCGTTTTTAATTTAAAGACGCTGTCTTTAAAAATTTCTTTTATTTTTGAATTGCAGTAAACAGAAATATTTCTTTCTTCCAGTGCAAGTCTGAGCAGATCCAGAACAGAAGAAGCCTGAAGTGACATGGGAAACATCTTACCTTCTTCCAGAGTTACAAGAGGTAAACCTGTGGTATTGAAAAAATTAACTGTATCGTTCAAGGTAAAGGCATTTAAAATCTTTCCGGGGAATCCGGGATTTTCACTGTAATATCTCTGTTCATCTATAAATTTATTTGTTATGTTACATCTTCCGTTACCGGTACCCAGGAGTTTTTTCCCCACTCTGTCGTTGCCTTCCACTATGGCCGTATCCATGCCGGAATCATGGGCAGTTATAGCAGCCATAAGTCCTGCAGGCCCTCCGCCTGAGATAATAAGTTTATGTTTTATCATAATGAATAATACTTTCTTAATGGTAAGTGACGCGTCACTGGTGGTTCGTGATGCGTTATATTCGTGACGCGTAACGCGTGACGCGTAAATTTCACTTTTCACGACTCACTACTCACTGATAATACAACATTCGATAAAGATCCAGTAATTCTTCTTTCATTTCCGTTACGCTGTTAAATCTTTTATTTATATCTTTCTCCAGGGATTTATGGATAATTGCTTCCATTTTTTCCGAAATACATGGTTTTATAGAGCGAATTAACTCGAATTCGAAGGGCACTCTTTCACATGGATCTATACAGGTTAACAGTTCATGGAGTGTTACTCCGAGAGAGAAAATATCACTCCTTATATCGATATGACCTTCATAGAGTTCAGGTGCTATATATCCCGGAGTTCCTATGAGTGTTTCGGCATGACCATGCTCAAATATTGTAGCTATACCGAAATCCAGCAGTATAATTTTATTATCCCTGTCTCTTCTGATAAAATTACCGGGGTTTATATCCCTGTGTATAACAGGCGGTATATTTGAGTGGAGACATTCCAGTATATCGCATATTTCTATGCCGATAGAAATGGCTTCTTCCTCGGAAAACCCTTCCTTATAAGATGTATAGAGCAGGTCAGAAAGATTTACACCTTCTATATATTCCATAACTATATAATAATTATCATCTTCAATAAAGAAATCTTTTATAGAAGGTATGGCAGGATGATTGAGACTGATAAGCATAAAAGCCTCTACTTCAAACATAGAAATAAAGGATATTTTTTCTTCCGGACTCATTACGGAACTGTACATTTCTTTTATGACACATTTATTTTTATTACTTACTTCTTCTCCCATATAAAGGCTTGCCATTCCGCCCTGTCTCAGGGGATAAACAATTTTGTAATTCTTTTCATGAAGATATATCTCTTCATCGGCACTTTCTTCCAGCAAGTAACATGTTCCGTACTGTTTAAAACATTCGTATAAATCCGGCTGCTCTCTACCGCATTTGGGACACGCCATACATCATTACCTTCGATAAGATATTTGAATAATGAATCGTGACGCGTGACGCGTGACGCGTGACGCGTGGATTATCCGTCCATGGTCAGATAATCTTTGTCTCAGTAATTATACTCAAAATTTCTTTCCATGTATATATGGTAGAAATAAAAATACATAAGTGTTATAATGACTGCGGTAAACATAAAGTAAAAATAATTCTTGAAAATCTATAATCAGTGCTCCGTGAAGCCGGATCGTTCTGTCTGCTTATTGAATTGAGCATAAATATTAAACTAATTTCTCCCGTCACGCGGTACGCGTTACGCGTCACGAGATCAGTTGTATGTTATTGCTCACTACATTAAGAAAAATAATTTCCGGTAATATATATTCGTAAGTTGTAAACAGTGAGTTGTGGGAACCTGTCTGCTCGCTATTCACTACTCACTAATCACTATTATGAAAATTCGTGAAATATCAGAAAAAGATTATCCTTTTATATTAAATCTTGCTTCCGAAACTTCTGTTTTACAGATTTCTCCTGTAAGGCATGGTGTTAATCCAGATTCTGTGAGGGAAAAATATCTTTTTGAAATGAAAGAGGTTTTAAATTTTATAAAAGTCCTTGCTGATTATAAATTTTTGATTGCTTCAGGAAGCCATGACGAACCTCTCGGTTATCTTCTTCTGGATACTGCAAATAATGAACTTGTTACAGGTATCCCTCAGGCATGGATTTTTGACATCTCTGTAAAAGAACACTGCAGTGAAAGTGCTGTACGGGCGGAATTGCTCAGAAAAGCCGAAGAGATTTCACGGGGAAAAGGACTGAGACATATTGCTCTGAGAGTGCCTTCTACAGATGAAAAAAGTATAAAATTCTTTATTTCATCAGGTTATGAAATAGAAAGAAAAAAATTTTATAAAAAAATTAAAGAAGGTGAAGAGAGAAAGAATGAAACGGATGGATTTATTATAAGACCTTCAAAGACAGATGACCTGCCTTTTATGATAAAACTGATAAAAGAGAATCTTGAAAATCTCATATCACCGCTGAGAAATTATTCTCATGAAGAAATAGAAAAGTGCCGGGAACATTTCTGCGATGAGCTTGACCATAAATTGAAAACCGGCCATATGGTAAGTTTTGTTGCAGAAGAAGAGAAAAACCTTCTTGGTTTTTTTCTTGTCGCTTATCATGAAGATCATCTGACAGGCCAGGGAGAAGTATATGTAAATAATATAATAGTCGAGAAGAGTTACATGGGAAAATGGGTGAGTAACAGGCTCGGTAAAAAAATAGAAGAATATGCCCGGTTCAGAGGGATTTCTATACTGAGTGCCGATATTGTTATGTCAAACAGAAGATCCCTTATGTTTACTACAAGATATTTCAGATATGAGCCGGAACAGGTGGGACTGCTGAAATCTCTCTGAATGCAAACCTGTTTCCCTGCAGATAAATCATATTGCCATTAAAAAAACATTCAATCCCTATTGAAAAATTGTTTTTTTACTGTTAAAATTAAAGAAAATATAATTACTAAAATCAGGTGGTATTATGAAAATTCTGACTCTTTCTTCATCAGCAAAAGAAATATTCAGTCATTTCCCTTCTCCAGAAGATAAAGCAATTGATTTTATGATTGCAGGTATAAAAGATTATTTGAAGGAATGTGAACTGGAAATACTTGAATATGAAACAAAATATGGTTTTTCAATCGATGAATTAAAAAGTAAAATATCATCTGGAGAAATAGTAAATGAATTTGATTATATTATTGAAAAAGATATTATGAAATGGGAAGACCTTTTTATAGAAAAAAAGAGCCTGATTACTGCTTTAAGGAATCTACAAAATCTCATTAAATGAACAATTTAAAAAACGAACTTGTCACATTGACAGCCAGATATTTCCCTCTCAGTAAGAGTATATCTGTAGAGAAAAGAAATATTATACTTGAATTCAGAATTGATATCTCTCAGAACACTTTTATAGAAATATATTATAATTCGTTTACCGGTAAAAAGAGTTATGCTCTTATCAATAATTGCCAGAGAATCTTTGGATATGATAATTATAAATACTGGCATGTCCATCCCTGTTCTGACCCTTCCGAGCATATTCCATGCAGTGAACCATCCTCTGAAGAAGTTTTGTGTAATATGCGGGATATTTTAACATATACTGAATAAGGAAGTGATGTTCCTGCAATGATTTTTAACTAACAACCATGACCGGTTCGGTCACAACCAGGTATGAGAAATTGTTCCTCCCGTCACGCGTTACGCGTTACGCGTTACGATTCTCATGTAAATTTTGACTGTATAATAAAGAGTTTGATTGTCAGGTTTTTAAACAAATTTATTTAAGAGGTGATTTTATGAAAAATTTTTATTCAAAAGTAATTGTATTCTTTCTCGTGATTTTTATGTGTTCTTCCGTATGTGAAGAGATTATGGCAAAAGGGAAACAACCATTTAAGAACAAAAGATCGGTTAATGCCATGTCTGTGATAGAAGGGCTTGAAGATGCCTTTAAACTTATATTTGAGAATTATCAACCTGCCGATCCAGGTAAGGATCCTTTTTATGTTTCTCTTGAAAACGCAAAAAACAATGTTGCTTCATTGAAAGATGGCGTAGAAAAAAAGGATAAAAATATACCCGGCCTTATCGGGAATATTACTACTTCCATAGCAGATGTAAGAGCAACCTATCGTTATGAAAAAATAAATAATAAGAATATAGAAATAGGAGTTACATCCCTTGTAACCGCCTGGGATGCATTCAGCCATCATTATGTTGAAAGTCTTCCACGGAAAAACAGCACTTACACAGCAGAAGATGCGCAGCAAATGAGCGCTCTGAAAGAAAAAAGCAAAGAGCTGGATGGGAAACTCTCGGAACTTGAGAAAAAAATGAGTGATTCTAAAGAACTTCTGAATGAACTGAAAGAAATGAAGGAAGAAAACAGACGTATTATGGAAGCTCACAGCGACAGTGCAGGACTCATGGCTTCTCTTACAGTATTTCAGTCTCTTATGGGATGGTGGAACGGATTTTACAGGACTTCAACTTTTTATTATCCTTCTTACGTGCCATATTTTGTAGATTGCAATGATTACTGGTACTGTTATGATACTGTTGTTGTCCCTGCTTATAACGAATATTTTGTAAATGTAGATACTGTAGAATACTGGGACACTACATGGGAATGTGACAGACCTGTTTTTATTGACGACAGTTCATATTATGTTATAGACGGAAGAGACAGTGTTGTTCTGGATAACAGTGACCCTGTATTTACCGATACATTACGTGATTCAGGAACCTTTTATATTGATGATGACAACAATGTTTATGAGAATACTACCGAGTATACAGAAGAAACTACCGAGTATACCGAAGAAACTATTGAATATAATGAAGATTAGGTGATTGATTTGTATACCTGGATAAAAGATTTCAACGGAGCTATAACTGTATGTGACAGAGAAGGTATTATTCTTTCCATGAATGAAAAATCGTGTAAGACTTTTGAACACAGAGGAGGAAGTTCTCTTGCAGGAACAAACCTTATGGCATGTCATCCTGAAAAAGCACAGGCCAGGATAAGAGAGTTGATTGAAAAAGAAGAAACAAATGCCTATACGATTGAAAAAAATGGTAAGAAAAAGCTTATATATCAGGCTCCATGGTATAAAGACGGAATATGCGGCGGCCTTGTGGAATTATCCCTTGAAATTCCGTATAATATGCCACATTTCGTAAGAGAATAGTGTTTACTCTGCAGGGGGGCGTACGGCAGTGCGCCTCTGCTTCTCTAAAGTTTTCTGTAATATTTTCTGCAGTTCTTCTATCTGATATGGTTTCTCAAGAAAACCTGCAAGACCGTCCGTATGTTCTTTTACAGATTCTTCTTCGTTATATCCGCTGGAGAGAATAATCTTTACGTCAGGTTTAATATTGATTATTTCTTTAAATGCCGTCAGTCCGTCCATTTTTGGCATGGATAAATCCATAATGATACAGTCAATTTTATCTGATTGTTCGGCGAAAATCTGAATTGCTTTCTCTCCGTCCGATGCTGTAATAACCCTGAACCCGAGTCTCTGTAATATTATTTCAGATGTGGCAAGTATTATATCTTCATCGTCTACGAGCAGTATGGTTCCGTCCATTGATTTAAAAGGCAGTGCCCCTCCTTTTTCATCGGCTATATCTCCCGTATCATGATGACATACAGGAAAGAATACTTTGATAGATGTTCCACTGTCTCTGATACTGTCAACCATAATGGCCCCCCTGTGGCTTTTAACGATTCCTATTACTGCCGACATGCCAAGACCTCTTCCTGTGAATTTTGTCGTAAAGAAAGGATCAAACAGTTTATCCTGGGTTTTTTTATCCATACCGCAGCCTGTATCTTTTACCTCTATATAGACAAATGTGCCTGCCTGTGGTATTTCCTTGAGTCTGCTTCTGATGAGATATGAGTTTTCACAGTTTTCCATTCCTGTAGCCAGAGTAATTACTCCCGATTTATCTCCTATTGCTTCTGATGCATTTGTGATAAGATTCATTATTATCTGCTGTATTTGCCCGGGATCTCCTTCCATATGAGGCAGATTTGCAGACAGTTCCAGCTTTAATATGGCAGATTTTGAAAGTGAAGCTTTGAACAGATGGTAGTTCTCTTCTACCAGTTCATTGAGATTTATGGGAGAAATAACAAATCTGCCTTTCCCCGAATAGGCCAGCATCTGCCTTGTCAGGTCTGCAGCTCTTCTGGATGCCTGGAGTGCTCCGTCTATATATGTAACTGCAGGAGAAAAAGGTGAAATATCCATTCTGGCCAGTTCCAGATTTCCCAGTAATGCCATGAGGAGATTGTTGAAATCATGGGCAATACCACCTGCCAGGATACCAAGGCTTTCCAGTTTCTGCGCATGAAGAAGCTTTTTCTCCATTTCCAGTTTTTCTTCTTCTGCCTTACGGGCTTCTGTTACATCAGGAAAGATACATATACCTGCTATAATATCACCACGATCGTTGAAAACGGGGGCAGAGTTCATGATTATATAACGGGTAATACCGCTGGCTCTTTTTATGATCATAAGTTCATCTTTTATGAATTCACCGTTAAGTATACTCCTTGTAAGAGGAAAATCCTTGATGCTGCATTTCCTGCCGTCGGGATAAAATAATTCCCATGAATCCGTATCAATGTTTTTGCCGGAGATTTTCATGTAATCTCCATGACGTATTCCTGTAATACGGGTTGCCGTATTATTTACCATGCAAAATCTCATATCGGGCCAGTCCACTATGGTTATTCCTACCGGTGATTGTTCAAGAGCTGCCTTGAAAAGAGCCCTTGTTTTCATGAGTTCTTCTTCTATAAGCTTTCTTTCTGTAATATCCACACAGGCTCCTGACATTTTTATCGCATTACCGTCACTGTCTCTCTCTGTTGAACCTGTTGCCAGCCACCATGTGTATGTTCCGTCTTTTCTTCTTATGCGGTAGTCTATCCTGTATCTGGTATTTTCTTTAAGGTGATTGTTCAGGCTTACCATAACCCTTTCTCTGTCATCAGGATGAATTATATCTTTCCATAATGATATGGAGCCCGATAATTCTTCCGGATTGTAATAGAGCATGGATGATATAGAACCTGACCACTCTATTATTCCTGTTTCAATATGCCATGTCCAGAGACCGACTTTGCCTGCCAGAGATGCTGTTTCCAGTTTTAATTTTTCAATTTTCAGAGCTTCTTCCATTTCTTTTCTTGCTGTTATATCTTCACAGGTTCCTTCATAATACAGTATGGCGTCATTTTTATCGCGAACCGTATAGGCATTGAGTGTATGCCATACCTTCTGTCCGTTTTTTTTGTAAGCTTCCAGTTCAAATCCTGTAATTTTATTATTCTTTGCAAGAGTCTCTTTAAATCTTAATCTTTCTCCGGGGTTTACATAGATCTGACTGTCAATGTCGTTAACGGAAGAAATCATTTCTTCCGGTGATGAATAGCCGAACATTTTTGCAAGTGAAGGATTTACGGTAATGAACTTCCCGGCCGGCGTTGTCTGAAAAATACCTTCAACGATATTTTCAAATATTTTTCTGTATTTTTCTTCACTTTTTCTGAGTGCTTCTTCCGTTTTTTTTCGAGCCGTAATATCCCTTGATATGCCGAGTATTTCCGTTACCTGTCCCTTATTGTTTTTCAACAGTGTAACAACGACCTCTGTAGTTATAACAGATCCGTTTTTACACTTCTGATCCAGTTCATGTGTCATTACCCTTAAATACGTGTTACCTGAAAGGAATTCATTAATTACTCCCTGAAGATTGTCTGAAACAAACCGGAATGATTCTTCTGTAAGTACTTCCTTTATAGACTGTTTCATTACTTCTTCCTGTGTAAAACCGCGTAATCTCTCTACAGAGGGACTTACATATTTAAACATACCTGTTGTTAAATCCAGTATCCATATTACATCACCGGCATGTTCCGCTATAAAACCGTTTGTGTCATACTGTTTTATGAAATCATTTTCTCTATGGCCGTTATTGTTCATATATTGTTCCCTCTGTTTATGATGCGTGATGCGTGATGGGTAAGTTCCACTTTTTACGACTCACTATAATCGTGACGCGTAACGCGTAACGCGTGACGCGCATGGTAAGCCTGAACACTATTCACTTTTCACTACTCACTTTTCACTACTCACAACTCACTATAATCGTGACGCGTGACGCGTAACGCGTGACGCGCATGGTAAGCCTGAACACTATTCACTTTTCACTACTCACTTTTCACTTTTCACTACTCACTTTTCACTACTCACTTTTCACTTTTCACTACTCACGACTTTCCTCTAAATATCTTTTAATTTTTCCTTCAATTTCCTTATTTCATAGGGTTTTTGTAAAAATCCTGAAATACCATGACCTGTATAATGGCCTATGGCTTCCTGCTCATTATATCCGCTGGAGAGAATAATCTTTATTTCCGGATTTAAGTGCCTTATTTTTTTTAAAGCCGTGATGCCGTCCATTCGTGGCATGGAAAGATCCATTATGATACAATTAATATCTGATGAGTGTTTTTTATATATTTCAACTGCTTCAAGACCGTCACTGGCAGTAATAACATTAAAACCGAAACGTGTAAGTATTGCTTTCCCTGACTTTCTTAACATATCTTCATCATCTACAAGAAGAACAGTCCTGTTAAGCAAAGGAGTTACCTTTTTATCTGACGTTTCTCTGCATATTTCAGGCGTTTCTTTTTTATAGGCAGGAAACATTACTGTAACAGCAGTTCCGATATTCTTTGCGCTCTCTACAAAGATAGCCCCTCCGTGGCTTCTTATGATTCCTATTACTGCCGACATACCGAGGCCTCTACCTGTAAACTTTGTTGTGAAAAAGGGGTCGAATATTTTCTTCTGAGTTTCTTCGTCCATACCGATTCCCGTATCTCTTACTTCCATATATACAAAGAGGCCCGGTTCCGGTAAAATTTCCAGTCTGCTTTTACTCAGATATGACGGGTCACATTCTTTTATTCCGGTAGAAATGGTAATTAATCCCTTCCTGTCTTCCATGGCTTCCGAAGCATTTGTAATGAGAGCGATTATTATCTGCTGAATCTGTCCTGTATCTCCTTCTATAAAAGGCAGAGCACTGTTGAAATCCATCTTTATTTCAGAAGATTTTGTAAGAGATTTACCGAAACGTTTTACATGTTCTTCTATTATTTTATTCAGATTGATTTTGTTTACAAGAAATCTGCCTTTCCCGCAATAGGCCAGCATCTTTCCTGTCAGTTCAGAAGCCCTTTTACCTGCTTTCATCGCTCCTTCGACAGACAGAACTGCAGGAGAATCGCCGGGAATATCCATAAGAGCCAGTTCCAGATTTGTAAGCATAATCATAAGGATATTGTTGAAATCATGGGCAATACCTCCTGCCATTATGGCCAGACTTTCCATTTTCTGTGCCTGAAGCAGTCTTCTTTCCATGTCCAGTTTCTCTTCATGAAGCATTTTTATTTCGGTAATATCCAGTACTGTGCCGAATATTCTTACAACCCGCCCTTCTCTGTCATGAATTATATCGCCCTGGTTATGTACATACCTTGTTGTTCCGTCATGATGAAGAGTTCTGTGTTCCAGGTCAAATCTTTTCTTATCTGACAGAGTCTCTGAAAAAACCTGATTTACAGACTCTCTGTCTTCAGGATGTATATGTTCTGTTAATAAAGACATAGTAATGTGTTTACCATGTTGTTCAATACCGAAAATTCTGTATGTTTCACCGGAGCATATTATGCTATCTGTAATCAGATCATGTTCCCAGTAGCCGACATGGGCTATTTTCTGTGCTTCTTCCAGTCTTGATTGACTTTCTCTGAGTGCCTCTTCTATTTGCTTTCTTTTTGTAATATCTGTGAACATGGCGAAGGAGCCGGAAAAATGACCGGCCGGATTGTACATAGGTGTGGCAGATACAATGGTCCATACAGGAGAACCGTCTTTTTTTCGAAACCTCCTTTCATACTGCTCTGAAAATCCCTGTCTCCTTTTTTCCAGTTTTTCATAGTGTTCGTGAAGATCTTCGGCAAATACAAAATCATCCAGGCTTTTCCCCGTTACTTCATCAATATTATAATCGAGCATTTCTGCCATACGATTATTAACAGAGGTAATAATAAAATCACTGTTCAGTATACATATGCCATCATAGGAAGTATCAATGATGCGCCTGTATTTGGCTTCACTTTCCCTGAGCGCTTCTTCTGTTTTTATACGTAATGTAATGTCTCTTGCTGCGGCATAAATAAATTTCCCTGCCGGATATGATCTCCATTCAATCCATTTATAAGAACCGTTTTTTGCTCTGTAGCGATTCATGAAATTCAGAACTTCTTTGTTTTCTCTGAGGGTTGTTATTGCACCAATAGTGTCTTTCAGATCATCGGGATGGACAAAATCCAGAAATTTTTTACCTTCCAGTTCTTTGACAGAATAACCGAGAGTGTGTTCCCATTCAGGGTTAAGACGATGAAAATATCCGTCCGTATCTGCTATACACAGGAGATCCAGGGCACTGTTGAAAAATTTTTCAACTTCTTCGGTTTTCTTTTTTAAAGCCTCTTCAGCCGTTTTTCTGTCTGTAATATCCATGATAAATCCGCTCCATACGACAGGTTCCCCCGGGGGCGGCGTATTTGGCAGAGAGCTCATATGAAGCCATTTAAGTTTACCTGAAGGTGTTATTATCCTTACTTCTATATTAAATTTTATCCCTTCTCTGACTGCTTTTTCATTTTCTTCTCTCATCCGGCAAATATCTTCTCTGTGTATTAATTTCTCTAACAGGTATATATCATCTATCAGCTCTTCCTGCTTCAATTCCAGTATATCATAGCACCGGGGGCTTATATAGAGGAATTTGCTTCTGCCATCGGGATAAAGTATATAGTCATAAAGGATCCCCGGTATAGTGGCGGCAATACGTGAAAATCTCTCTTCACTTTTCTTCAGAGCTTCTTTCGATTCATTAAAGATCTGTCGCCCAGTAACTTCGGATTCCGCAACCTGTGAAGTAACTTCTGTAATAATGGCTGACAGCTTTTCGACTTCTTCTCTGTCGATAAATGGCAATGAGGAATTGTTTAAAATAATCTGTTGCTGCTTCTCAATTTTTTTCAGAATTTCTCTGAGGGTTTCTTCGGAGTATTTTTTCATAAAAGTGCACCTTCTCTTTCTCTCTCAGAGTTTCCGTATAAACTGTAATAAAAATTATATATTTCTGACATAAATCTTATATAATATTTTATTATATTTACAAAAATCCTTCAGGCGAAAAAGGTTTTTTTATACCGGAAAAGAAAGATAGTATATATGATAGAAGTGAAAAATTTAAGAAAAACTTTTCTTAATTATAAAAGACGTGAAGGGCTGTACGGGGCTTATCTGGACCTTTTTAAAAGAGAATACAGGGAAGTGTCTGCAGTATCAGGAGTTACCTTTAATATTTCAGGCGGAGAACTGGTCGGTTATATAGGAGCAAACGGAGCGGGTAAAAGTACTACTATTAAAATGCTTACAGGGATTTTAATTCCCACATCGGGAGTTGTCAGGGTTGCAGGTTATATACCTTCAAGAGACAGGACAGAATATACGAAAAACATAGGTGTTGTCTTCGGCCAGCGTACACAGCTATGGTGGGATATTGCAGTTATTGAATCCTTCAGGCTTTTAAGAAAGGTCTATGAAGTGGAGAAGAAAACCTTTGACGAAAGACTTGAGAAGTTTAAAGAAATACTGGATTTGAAAGATTTTATTCATTTACCTCTCAGAAAACTGTCTTTAGGACAGAGAATGCGCTGTGACCTTGTGGCATCACTGTTACATAATCCGAAAGTGCTTTTCCTTGATGAGCCTACAATAGGTCTTGATGTGGAAGGAAGGGTGAAAATCAGAGAGTTTCTTTCTCATATCAATAAAACTGAGAAAACCACTGTTATACTGACAACACATAATCTTGATGAAATAGAAAAACTCTGTAAACGTGTAATGATTATTGATAAAGGAAAACTTCTCTATGACGGTTTGCTTTCAGATTTAAAGGAATCTTTTTCATGCGGGAAAAGAGTCGTTTTTGCCTTTGATGAAGAGAAGTCTTCACAGGAACTGGCAGGTTTCGGTTTCAATGGTACTGTGAACTGGAAAAAGCTGGAACCTCTTCGTTATGAAGCATCTTTTGACAGAAAAACCATGTCTGCCACAGAAATAATATCAAAGGTACTGAATAATACTCATGTAAGTGATATAGCTATTGAAGAAACAGCTATTGAAGATATAGTGAGGAAAATTTATAGAGAAGGGAAAATCAGTGAGCAGTGAGCAGTGAACAGTGAACAGTGAACAGTGAACAGTGACCAGTGAGCGGATATCCATTACGCATCACGCATTACGCATCACGCATCACGCGTCACGCGTCACGCGTCACGATCCAATTATGAACGTACATTTTAAAACAGATGTCTATATAGAATATTTAAGAATATCCTTTCTTTCTCTCCTTGCGTACAGGGCCAATTATTTCCTGGGCGTTATAAACTATGTAATACATGTAGGAGTTTATTATTTTATTTATAAAGCCCTTTACGGTTCGGGAGGTACAATAAATAATTATACCCTTCCCGATATGGTGACCTATATTGCCATAGGATGGATATCAAAGAGCCTTTATTTGAATTACATGGATCATGATATTGCAAATGATATAAGAAACGGAACAATTTCCATAGACCTTATAAAACCTGTAGATTATCAGTTCCTGAATTATGCCAGAGGTCTGGGGCAGAGTATGTTCCGTCTTTTATTTTTTACTCCTCCCATTGTTATTGCCACATTTATTCTCTATCCCGTTCATGGCCCTTCTTCTTTATATAATCTGTTTCTCTTCTGTATCAGTACTGTTTTGAGTATATTCCTTTATGTGGGCATGAATTTTTTCATAGGACTTATTGCTGTATACACTATTTCCATAGAAGGTATTCTTTACCCTAAAAATATGATAATAGAACTGTTTTCCGGTCTCCTTGTGCCTATAGACTGGTTTCCCCGTTCTTTTCAGTATGTCAGTTCTTTTTTACCATTTAAATATATTGCTTTTGTCCCTCTGAGTCTTTATCTTGGCAGAGTAGATTTATCAACAGCCTACAGGGCTCTTCTCATACAGTTCATATGGGTTATACTCCTCTTTACTGCAGGAAGAATTTTATGGTTTATGTGCAGAAAAAAAATTACCATCCATGGAGGTTAGTATGAAATATTTTATAAGGCATATAGAATTATTTATTTTATATCTGATTCAATTTCTGAAGGTACGTATGTCTTTTAAAGGTGATTTTATTGTCGGTACTTTTGTAAGTATATGTTATCACAGTATAACTATTTATACCATAAGTGTTATGTTCAGTAAAACCCCGTCTTTGAACGGCTGGAAAAAAGAAGAAATATTTTTTATATATGCTCTCTGTGCCATACCTTTTGATGTATTCAGTATGTTATTTACAAATCTTTTCAGGCTGGGAAATAACTATATAGTGGAAGGTGAGATGGACAGGCTTCTTTTAAGACCCATAGATCCCCTGTTACAGCTTTTTATGGAAAGAATTAACCTGGAGAAATTTTTCGGTGTCATCATAGGGTTTATCATACTTTTTTATGCTTCAGCACGTCTGGGTGTTTCATGGACTTTTATCAATATAATTTATCTTATAATCTCTTTACTGTGCGGTATTACTATTTACGCAGGAGTATTTACGACAATAGGAAGTCTTTCTTTCTGGATGCCGGACAGAACCGGCATAGTTCCCACTGCATGGAACCTTGTGGCTTTCGGCCGTTATCCTGTAGATATATACAATTCCTTTTTAAGATTTATAATTTCTTTTGTAATACCTTTTGCTTTTGTAGGTTTTTTCCCTGCATCACAGATAATGGGCCATTATGAATTCAGAAATATCGCCCTTCTTACTCCCCTTGTGGCATGTATTTGTGCCGTTACCGGTTATACCGTGTGGTCTATGGGGTTAAGGAAGTATGAAAGTGCGGGAAATTAGTGAGAAGTGAGCAGGCTTACCCTGCGCATCACGCATCACCACCCGTCACGCGTCACGCGTCACGCGTCACGCATCACGGCTCCAGCGAATTATCAACCTCTTTTATAAGTTCTTTAAATTCCTGCCACTGGTCGAGACTGATATTGATGCCTTTTTTTGTAGGTTTCCATACTTCGCTGTTTTCTTCTTCTCCCTGAAAATAGGTTCTTATATCAATCCTCTTTTTTCCTTTAAACTCACCGAGAGAAAAAACTATCTTCTCTCCTCTGTTTTTCTTTATTTCTCCGATTATTGTGTCTTCCATGTTATCACCTCAAAATAAAATAAAGCGGAAGACGAGACTTGAACTCGCGACCATCTGCTTGGCAAGCAGATGCTCTACCACTGAGCTACTTCCGCTTAGTATAAACAGATTATACTCATAAATGATATCCATGTCAAGCATTTTTATAATGATTCTATCTTTAAATATTTATGCTATAAAGCTTGCATTTTATAATGCCTTCTATTATTATAGAAGGAGGGCAGGGCAGAACATAATTATAGTTAGTTTCACCCGGTCCGGTCACAACGAGGTATGAGAATTTGTTCCTCCCGTGACGCGTCACGCGTCACGCGTCACGCGTCACGCGTCACACGTTACGCGTCACGAGAGCAAATATGTATTATTTATGCTCACCACAGTAATTTCTAATAAGTTATGAATGTAACTGTAATTCATGAGGGAAAGGAATGTTTTTTTTGAAATCACCTCTGAAAATCCTTCATCTTGAAGATAATTTTCTTGAAGCGGAAATTATAAAAGGAGTTCTTTTAAGAGAAGGATTGAATTTTGAAATATACCGTGTAGATAACAGAGATGACTTTATATCATCTCTTAAAAATGAACATTTTGATATTATTTTATCAGATTATTTACTCCCTTCCTTTGACGGTATAAGTGCCCTGGAACTGGCAATGGAAAAATGGCCCTCCATACCCTTCCTTTTCGTATCAGGCAAAATCGGAGAACATTTAATACTTGAAGCTATTAAAAAAGGTGCGAAAGACTATGTATTGAAAAATTGTCTTTCAGAACTTCAGCCCAGGATAAAGAGAGTATTACAGGAAATAGAAGAACAGAAAAAAGAAAAATGTAAGGAACTCTGTACTGACAAGCTCAATCCTGCTGTTATGGAGATATATATAGACAGAATATCGGAATTTATTGATTTTCAGACTGAACTTTTGAGCGATTCCGGCAATAAAGAGATAATAGAAAAAATTAGAGAAAAACGTAAGAATTTAGAGATAGATAATATTTTTCAATATTTTAAAGACATAATTGACAGAACTGTAGATTGCCATTGTTGATTGAGGATGTGAGTTTAATCGTGAAAAAGCTTGATGTTTTACACCTTGAAGACAGCCCTGTTGATGCAGAGGTTATTCATGCAGTTCTGCTTCATGATGAAATTGAATGTAACATGGTAGTAGTAGATTCTTCCGATAGTTTCATTTCTGCTCTGGAAAACAATGATTTTGATCTTATTCTTGCAGATTATACCCTTCCCGGATTTGACGGGCTGACTGCATTGCAGATAGCCAGGAATATGTGTCCCCGTACGCCCTTTATTATTATTTCCGGTATTATCGGTGAAGAACTGGCAGTGGAAGCCCTTAAATCAGGAGCAACAGATTATGTTCTGAAAAGAAATCTTTCCAGGCTTTCTCCTGTCGTCAGAAGAGCCCTTACGGAAGTAGAAGAAAAGAAAAAAATTGCAGACCTTGAAGAAGAACATGAACGTTTTGTCACTGTTATAGAACAGACATCCGAATATGTCATTATAACAGACATAAAAGGAAACATACTTTATGTGAATCCTGCTTTTGAACTTAACACCGGTTATAAAAAAGAGGACAGTGCAGGCAAACATATCAGTATATTTAAAAGTAACGAGCTTGATGATATATTCTATGAAAATGTATATGATACGATTAAAGGAGGAAATGTCTGGAGCGGACATATTACTGCCATAAAAAAGGACGGTACCTCTTACATATCTTCCGGTTCAATCAATCCTGTACGTAATAAGAACGGTGAAATTATAAACTATGTATTTATATTCAGGGATGTTACAAAAGAAATTGTAGTGGAAGAACAGAGTCGTCAGTCTCAGAAACTGGAAGCCATAGGTATAATGGCAGGAGGCATTGCTCATGATTTTAACAATATACTTGCTGCTATTATGGGTTATTCGGAACTGCTTGAAAGTTATATTTTCGATTCCAGATCGAAGGGTTTTCTCGGGCAGGTTTTAAAATCATGTAACAGAGCAAAAGATCTGATTAAACAGATTTTAACCTTCTGCCGTCAGGGAGAAGAAGAAAGAAAACCTCTTCATATTGCTCCTGTTATTAAAGAAATTATGAAATTTATCAGATCTTCTCTCCCTGCCACTATCGAGATAAATGAATCCATAGTAACGAGAGGAGCTATTCTGGCAGATCCCACCAGAATACATCAGGTAGTGATGAACCTCTGCACCAATTCTGCTTATGCTATGAGAGAAAAAGGAGGTATACTGACCATAAGGTTAAGTGAAGTGGATTTTGACGGAGAAAGTGTAAAAGAATTTCTTGAATTGAAAGAAGGTAAATATATAAGACTTACTGTAAGTGATACAGGCCATGGCATGGATAAAAAGACTGTGGAAAGAATTTTCGAGCCATTCTATACTACCAAACCGAAAGGTGAGGGAACGGGCCTTGGACTTTCTGTCGTTCATGGTATAGTAAAGAGTTACGGAGGCACAAGTACTGTCAGGAGCGAACCGGAAAAAGGAAGCACTTTCGATTTATTCTTCCCCTGTGTTGAAGTTGATGTGATGGAGGAATGTGCCGGTGATAAGGATCTTCAGGGAGGAGATGAACATATACTTCTCGTAGATGACGAAGAAAGCCTTGCCATGTGTTACAGTAATATGCTGCTAAAACTTGGCTATAATGTAACATATGAAACAGCCAGTATTAAAGCTCTGAAAAATTTCTGTCTGAAACCGGGTAAATATGATCTTATTATCACCGATTATACTATGCCTAAAATGACAGGCTTCGAACTATCAGAGGAATTACTTAAAATAAACCCTCATATACCTGTTATCATTTATACGGGATCTGCAGAAATGATTGAACTTGAGAAATACAGAATTACAAATGTAAAAGAGATTATTTTAAAACCTGTTCCTATGAGAGTAATTGCACAGACCGTCAGAAAGGTTCTGGATGTAAAGCGGAAGGAGTAAGTTGAGTAAGGTTAGAATTTTAACCCTTTCATCTGAAAAATATGCCCTGATTATGGAAAAACTAATAAATATTCTTACAGAAAATGAAAACTGGCTTATAGAGAGAGTTATTCATTATGCCAGAGAACATGGTTATTCTAAATATACTTCTACACTGGCTGAAGCGTGGAGGATTTCCATTAACGGTCTTTCTCAGGCAATACTTGATGCCCTGAAGGTTTATTCTGAGCCTCCGGAACTTAATCCTGATGATGATTACCTGAAAGATCCTGTCACATCCTTCGGAATAATTGAAGCACAGAAACATCGTTCCCGGGGGGTTACTATAGGCATGTTTCTGGGATTGTTAAAATATTACCGACAGAGCTATGTTGATCTTATCATAGAAAGTGATTTTGATGAGAAAGAGAAAAAAAAATACAGACTTTTTATCGACAGAGTTTTTGACAGAATTGAAATTGGTTTTTCTACTGAATGGACCGGTTTAAGCGGCGCTGAAGAACTGGAAGAATTGCAGGTGACTAACCGTTTTCTCTCAAATGAAAAAGATAGATATCTTACCAGTTTTGAAAGTCTGAAAAATCCTGTTATTCTCCTGGACAGTAACAACACGGTCATTAATATAAATCATGCAGGTAATGAGCTTTTTAAAGATTTTGCTCTTCCCGGCTCTGCATATTATGCACTGAATCCTCTGGAAAGCAGGCTGCCTTTTCTTGAAGAAGAACTCTCTTCCTTTGCTTCTATGAATAATGCAGAGCTGGAACTGGAAAAGGAGATTGAAACTGTTAAAGGTAAACGGTGTTTCCAGATTAAATTGAAAAAAATGCTCGATGTAAGTGAAAGATTCACCGGTGCTATTGCAATATTAAACGATATTACAGAATTAAAACTTATCCAGGAAGAACTTATCAGAGCCAGGGATACGGCAGAAAGTGCCAGCAGGGCAAAAAGCAGTTTTCTTGCCAGCATGAGTCATGAAATCCGAACTCCTATGAATGCAATTATAGGTATGACTTCACTCCTTTTAAATACGAAATTATCAAATGAACAGGAAGAATTTGTTGAAGTTATCCGCCGCAGCGGCAACAGTCTTATGGGAATAATCAATGATATACTGGATTTTTCCAAGATAGAAGCAGGGCAGTTCATGCTTGAAAAAAATCCCTTTGAACTCATAGAATGTGTGGAAGAGGCCCTGGATATAGTCGCTCCCAGGGCAGGTAAAAAATCACTGGAAATAGCTTATATATGCGATAAATCTGTTCCGTCTGTGATAAAGGGTGATATTACACGTCTCCGTCAGATACTTGTAAATCTGCTTGATAATGCCATTAAATTTACGGAAAAAGGTGATGTTGTGCTTTCTGTTAAAGCAAGACATCTTATAGAAGAGGATTATGAAATTCAATTTTCCGTAAAAGACACAGGTGTCGGTATTCCTCCCGAAAAGTTTCAATATCTTTTCAAACCCTTCAGTCAGACTGATTCCTCTATTACCCGCAGATACGGAGGGACCGGCCTTGGCCTGACCATAAGCAAACTCCTCGTTGAACATATGGGGGGAACCATATATGCAGAGAGTGTTCCCGGTAAAGGGACAACCTTTTATTTTACCATAATTACCAGGGCAGATACTGTGAAACAGTTTTCCTCTTTTAAATCATCTCATTTACTGACAGGATTGAACGTATTAATAGTGGATGACAATGAAATAAATCGCTTTATGCTTACTCAGGCCTGTGAGAAATGGGGTGTGTCATCCATAAATGCCTCCTGTGCCTCTGAAGCTCTTTCTATTCTGAAACAGAATAAAACAGTTCATATTGCACTGCTGGATATGGCCATGCCTGACGTGGACGGTATTACACTGGCAGATGAAATAAGAAACCTGGGCTATGATTTCCCCATGTTTCTTCTTACATCT
>JBEHWO010000062.1:0-23236 GCA_040217695.1 Vulcanimicrobiota bacterium
GCATCTTTCCCCATAGATAAAAAACCTTTAGATACAGATAAATGACAGCCTATATTTAACATAAAAATTTCTCCAGATTATTATTATACTTTTTTTTATTAAATATATCTATAGAGGTGAACATACTGACCTGAGCATAAGCATGTAATAAACGTCTTCCTCCCGTCACTTATCACGATAGCAAATATGTATTATTTATACTCACCACAGTAACGTAGGACTTTTCTTGTTATCTATTGAATATTATATGATTATATATTGTTTATAAATTTTTGAGAGGCTATCAATATGACCATATACTGTAAGAATTGCAACAAAGAAAACAGCAAAACAGATAAATTCTGTATTGGCTGCGGTTTTCCGCTTGATATAATGTCTGGCAATCTTCAGCCTCTTACACAGGCAGGAAGGAAAATCTGGTCATTCAGGACTGAAACGTGGGGTTTCCTGAGTTCTTCTACAATGGATGGCTGGGGTTATATGGGTGTTTATTCAAGTCCCTGCGTATCAGACGGTCTTGTTTATTTCGGCAGTAATGACAGGAAATTTTACTGTCTTTCAGCAGCAGATGGCAGAAAGATCTGGGATTTCAAAACAGGTTTTACCTTTATATTAAGTGAAAATCTTCTTTATTACGGTATATATTCAAGCCCATGTTTATCAGAGGGATTTGTTTATTTCGGAAGCTGTGATAAAAAACTCTACTGTCTTGACGCAAAAACAGGCAGAAAAATCTGGGATTTTAAAACAGGCAGATGGATTTGTTCTAGCCCCCGTGTTGTTAAAGGTTCTGTTTATTTCGGCAGTATGGATGGGAAACTCTACTGTGTGAACGCAAAGACCGGCAGAGAAATATGGAATTTTAAAACAGGCACCTTCTTTCGGCCCGGTGGTATATTTTCAAGCCCCTGTATAGCAGATGGCTTTGTTTATTTCGGAAGTAAAGACGGAAAATTTTACTGTCTCACGGCAGATGAAGGAAGAAAAATCTGGGAGTTCAGAGCAGGGAACTGGATTTATTCCAGTCCCTGTGTGTCAGATGATATTGTCTGTTTCGGAAGCAAAGATAAAAAATTCTACTGTCTTGACAGAAAAACAGGTAAGAAGATATGGGATTTTAAAACAGGCGGCTGGATTTATTCAAGCCCCTCTGTTGTCGATGGTTCCGTATATTTCGGCAGTTATGACAGAAACATTTACTCTCTGAATATAAAAACAGGAAAAGAAAACTGGAGATTTACTACCTGCAGTCTTTTTTATTACTATCCTGACGGAGTTAATTCCAGCCCCTGTGTGGCAGATAGTCTTGTATATATCGGATGCTGCGCAAAAAAGCTCTACTGTATTGATGGGAAAGAAGGAAAGAAAGTCTGGGATTTTAAAACAGGAAGCTATTTTGCCTTTTTAAGAGGAGTTGAATCCAGTCCCTGTATTTCAGACGGTTATATTTATTTCGGATGTAATGACGGAAGCCTTTATTGCCTTGATACAGGCAAAAGAGGAATTTTCGCAGGCAGTAATCTCAATAATTACAATTTCCAGTAAAAATAATTCTACCTCTCATAAAAAAAACTCTATCATTTTTGACCCCTTTATAAAAACCCTGTGATAAAATTAAATTAGTTGAGTTCATAACTATGTATAAATAATAATCTCGTAATGCGTAATGCGCAGAGATTTAACCAGTCACGTGTCACGCGTTACGACCACTTAAATTCTAGTAAGTTATGAAACTAACTATAATGAATAATCTTATAAATTCATAAATTTTTATTACGGAGGGATGAATATGAAGGGATCTATCACGACAACCAGCAAAAAAGCCTTTACTCTTATCGAGCTTATGATTGTATTTGCCATCATAAGTATTATTGCCGTTATTTTAATACCTGCCTTTCTGAAAGCCAGGGAGAATGCAAAGAGGCAGAAAGAAGAAAAGACAGTGCAGGTTACGACAGTGAATGATAAAACAAAAGAATTATCTTACAGGGTAAAAGCTGAAGGGAAATATCCGTTCTTTTCTTCTGAAATAATAAAAATAATTCTTTCTGTAAAACCTCACAGGATTGGCATGGATGTTTACAATCGTTTTGAAGCAGATTTTAAAGGACAGTTTTTGTTGAAAGGGTCGAAAAATGAACCTGTCCGTGTGGATTTCAGATTTCCCAGAGGTACTACGGAAGCAAGGGATGTATCGTTGAAGTTTATTACGGAAACAGGGGCAGAAGAGCCGGATAACGTCATATATGACAGAGAAGGCATTTTCTGGACAGGCATTCTGCCGGAAGATAAAGAGATTAAAGCAGAAATTTCTTTTGTTGCCCTGGGACGTAACAGTTTTGAATATATCCTTCCTCCTTCTCAGAGGGCAAATATGGTGGAAATTGAGCTTACCATGAATGAATCCCCTGTATATATTATACCTGACTGGGCTTTACAGCCAACTTCTATAGTCGGGCCGGTGATTTCCTGGAAATTCAATAATCTTGTCACAGACAGGAATATAACCGTAGAGTTCCCTGAAGCACTGAGTCCTGTTGGAAGGGTTGTTCTTATGTGCAAACTCGTAGGAATAGCTGTTCTGTTCTTCGGTCTCGGTTTCTGGTATCTCTGTGCACTTTACAGACCTGAAGGGCTTATCAGTTTCAGATTTCCTCATTTTCTGCTTCTTGCTCTTACCTATTCACTTTTCTTTGTAATTTTCGGTGTCATAGGATTCCGCGGTAATGTGTCCACTGTGGCCGCCATAGGAATTTCTGCCGCTCTATCTTTACCTCTTTTAACACTACATGTTTCCAGAATAATAGATATGAAATTTGCTATTACAAGAAACCTTGTTTTTTCCATATTTACCCTTGTGCTGGTAATAAACGGGGTCTACGGAGGAGATTACAGAGATTACATATTTATCGGAGCAGTATTTATAGTTATAGCATTTTTAACGTTAACCTTTCGTATGTGGATGTCAAATAAAGAAAAATGGATAAACATGGTGGAGGAAGACATAAAAAAACAGATGGAGGATCTGGGAAAGTCGGTCAAACAGGCCAGAGAGCTCTATAGAAAATCAGAGGAACTATGGGAAAAAGCAGTTCCTTACGAATGTGTAGAAATACAGGAAGAAATAAAAAATTGCCGTAAAAACCTCACAGAGAGATTTAAGGAATTTGACGACACTCTTTCCAGTTTTTCCAGACTGCATGCGGGAAGTAAAAATGAAAACCAGTTCTGGCGTGATATACTTAAAGAAAAAATACCATTTAACAGGCAGAAATTAATCCATGACATAACTGAACTATCCTCAGTTTTTGAAAAATTCGAGATGGAAAGAGAAATTAAAGAAAAGACTATGCCTGTTAAAGAAGAGACTGCACCGGTTAAAGAAGAGGCTGTGAGCATTAAAGAAGGAAAGATTTACTGTCCTTACTGCGGACTCGGCTCTGAGAGCAGCCCTTACTGTCCTTTCTGCGGAACAAGAAGGCCGAGGGTGATTGTCTGTGAGAAATGTAACACAACTGTAAATATACCGTTACATATTGTTAACAGTGAATTGCTCAAAGGTATCATTTACTGTACGAAATGCGGGGCAAAGGAGAACCTGGATTCATAGGATTTATAGTCGTGACGCGTAACGCGTGATGCGTGACGGGTTTAATCCCTGCACATCACCCATCACGCTTTACACATTACGAAGCCATTATTTTCTGTTATCCCGTAAAACCATTAGATTTTATTGATTAACAGGCTTAATTTCCAGTGTATAACAACCCAGTAATATAACCTGCATTTCCATTATATTTTCAACACTTTTACATTCTATAGCAGGTAACTGCAGTGCCATCGAACAGAAGACAGGATCTGATGCAGGCGGGGTAAGTGTTATATCCAGATCTTTCTGTATTACAAACCTGCAGGGATCCAGATGGGCAAAGAAATACTCTTTACCTGCCTTTATATCATCATCTGTAATCTCAGGCATATTTTCACTTAATTCTTCTGCAATCTGTGCTATGGAAGTATCTACAGGAACCCATCCATAATCTGGCAGATAAAATTCTGCCCAGAAATGAGGCGCTTCTTCTCCGAGAATCATCTGATATCCCCCTGTAGTCCTTGCCGGTATACCGATAGATCTGCAGAGGGCGACAAAATATAAACTCTGTGTGCTGCAGTCTCCATATCCATATTTATGTATATAAGTTGATTCGGCAATCCCTGTTGCATTTAAACTCAGATGGGGCATGAGGCTGTATTTTATATTATTTACAATATAATCATAAATCTTTTTCGCTGCTTTATAAGGATTTTTTTCATCTCCTGTTATTTCCAGTGCTTTTTCTTTTATTTCAGGTGTTATTATGGTATTTCCTCCTGAAGAAGTATAATGTCTGTAAAGAAAATTTTCCCTGTCATATTCACCTGTATTATTCGGATCTATTATAAAATTCTGTTCATAACTGGTAAAAAGAAATTTAATTTCACATTTCAGATTACCTTTCCGGTTCTCAAGAGGTATTTCCATATAGACAAGCCCGAGTTCAGAATCTATCAATGGAGGTGTTTTAACATATTCTTCAGGAGTTATGGAAGTTATCTTTATATCCCTCTGAGATCCTGTAAGAACAGGCATGGGAAACCAGAGTTTTAACGTACCTTTTTTCGGCAATTTATCTTCCGGTATATCAATTGTATGGGTACCCACGTATGTGACCGGATTGCTGTATGTCTGCCATGAAGGTATTGAATAATTATTCACATTCGGAGAATAGATAATATTTTTTAATATGGCAAAAGATTTTTTATTCTTTTCATAATCAAAGGGGTCGCTACTTTTAATATCTCTGTATCTATAATCCAGATTTTCGAGAAATTTAGTTGAATAGTATTTCATTCCGTCAATCGTTACACTTTCCATTCTTTCTTTTATCCAGGAATTTCTCACCTCTTCAGACGTGTTTTTAAATTTCTCTGCAAGTATTTCCTTTACATTATCTTCCGGGTAAAAATAATCAAAACAGACTTTACACATACGATCTACTGAGGCCCGGCATAAATCTACTTTTATTGTTTCACCTGACTCTGTAAACAACTTTCTTGCTTCATCATATAATGTACAGGATTCCGTATAATTGCCGTTTTTTTTCAGCTTCTACAGCTTTTTCATATAACATATCCCCTTCTCCTGCAAAAGCTGACAGTGTAAACTGTAATAGAAAAATAAAACATGTAAGAAACATAATTTTTCTCATATCATAAACCTCCTTTTGTTTTCAGTCTATCAACTGTTCTAACAATATTTTGTCATATTTCCCTGTGAGATCTCATCAGTGAATGATTACTTTGTTCCATTTCAATTACAATATATTCTAACATTACTCGTGACGCGTGACGCGTGACGGGTGACGGGAGGAATGATTTTATTACAAAAAATGGGACTATTTTGTTAGATTTCACACATCACCTATCTCTTATCTTCTTTATTTCTTCCTCACTGAGTGGCCTGTCATAAATAAGAACTTCGTCTATTTTCCCGTCAAAAGGTTCAAGGAAACCTTCTTCAGGATTTTCACCTATGGCAAGGGTATTTGTATCTTCTTCATAACCTATATCATCAATCTTAAAGGATTCAGCATTTTTATAAAAGGTAATTCCGTTGCCCGGTTTATATACGGCACATAAAAATTGCCATGTATTCACATCTACGGACATTTCTGTACAGTAATGTTCAAGACCTGTAAATACAAACCATTTGTCTATATCTCTCAGGATTGACCAGTCGAAATCACCGTTATCAGAACTTATTACCTGATGTTTTCCTTCTGAAATGCTCGAAGGATAAACCCAGGCACAGAATGTTGCTCCTTTTGATTTTTCAGACTGATCAATCTTCAGATCCATTTTTACTATATTATCTTCACCCTGAAAATCCAGTGCTTTACCGTGCTTTCCTTCAGTCCATGTAGCTCCCGTAACAGTACCGTCCTTACCGTTCTTTGAAGAATCTTTTGCTGCAGTGCCTTCACCTTCATCAAATTTCCAGTAGCCGATAAGGCCATCCGTTACAGGAAGATTTTCCATTTCAGATGAAGGTGTTTCTTCTGCAGGAGAAGCTTTTGCTGTCTCTCCAGAAGTGGGGTTTGTCTCTGCCGGAGAAGGACTTTCTGCAGGTTGTGATACAGGAGAAGCTTCCGGCCCTCGTTCTACTTTCAAACAGGTAACACAGGATATAGAGAAAATAGATACAAATAAGAGACACAGGATTAACATTGAATATTTTTTCATAATATAACCTTCCTTTCATGTTGTAATCGTTACGCGTTACGCGTGACGCGTAATGCGTGACGGGAGGAAAACGTTTATTAAATCCTTATTCAGGCTATTACAAAGATACCGGTTGCAGTAGTGTCAACAGGGTTCAGGCCGGGAATTCTTATACTCCCTATATCAGGTTCCTCCTTTCTATAGTATGTCAGGAACATATTTAAAACTTCTTTTTCCCCGGCAATTACAGACAGGGCAGATAAAAGAATATCTTCCAGAGTGGTTATAGCAATAGCTTTAATAATTTTTATCTCCTCCTCTCCAGTATAAATTTCAAGTAATTCTCTTTCTTTTATAAAACCTTCTTTTACAGCACTTTTCTCTGCCTGAAAAGCGAATTTTTTTTCAAGAACAGTATTAAAACCAGACCATTCTTCTTTCAGTTTCTCTGAAGCTTTTTCTGCATCTTCTCTTTCTTTTTTCTTCCCTGAGATTTTATAAAGTTCCAGAGAGACCATTACTGCCAGAGAAAGAGCTACTCCTGAAATATGGTTCAGATTATTCTGAATATAATAAATGGCTTTGCTCAACTGTCCTCTGTAGTTTCCTGTTTTATTAGTATGACCATGTTTGATAAAAGCAAGAACTGCAAGAGCTGTTGAGATTACCCTTTTATTTATGTCAGCTTCATTACTCCAGAAGCCTTCTGCACTCTGATTTCTGGCAAGGTATCTGAACGATAAATCAATCATTTCAGGACTTACATGTGACCGGTATGGTAAAGAAAATGTTTTTGCCTCTACAGGAGCAGATTCTTTATAAGATAAGGATTCTCCGCCAGATTCTTCAATTTCTAATAATAACCCTTCTCCTCCGCGAGAGAATTCATCTGAAGTTATTTCAGAAACAGGCCCTTCAGATTCTTCTCCGGAGGCTCTTTCCGACCTTTCATCACATGCCGGTATGAGTTCCTGCAATGGAATGCTTTCCGTAAAAGGAGACGGAGCCATAGCAGATAATTTCATCACACTTTTCTGTTCCGGTGTCATATGCTCCATAGCATATCTCCTCCGGGAGGATACATTCGATACGTTTCTGGATATATTAATAATACCTGACGTGGGCCTTCCTGCATTTCTCGGAGGAGACGGGTCTGGTGAATGGGAAGATATAACATGTGACACACATCTTCTTAACATTCCCGGTGGTGAGACCGGGTTTATCGGCCTCCCTGGAGGAGGAGAAGATTTCTCGCGAGAAGGGGGCCTGTCATGTAAAGTCTCTTTCATTCCTTCCGGCAATAATTGAGGTACAGTAACCCTTATTATTTCTTCCCTTTCACCGCCTTCTCCCTCTTCTACTGCTAAAAAAGAAGTATAAGGAGTCATAATTTTATATCTCATAGAAAGACCTATTATTTCTTCCCTTATAGAATATTTTTCTTTCGGATTTTCTTTCTCTTTTTTCAGCAACAAGTCAATCCTCTTTTTTGCCCACATAATTTCTATAACAGGATATTCTTCGGATGCTTCAGGCAATTTCACATCTATTTCCTGAGTGAATTTCCCCGACACAGTCATACCATTTAAAAGAGCCTTACAAATTCCTGCAGAATGAAACCTTCCCAGAAGATAAAGAACCTGTCCGAAGTAGAGATCAGGAATGGATATGGGATATATATCCGAGACAGAGGCATTTTCCCATTCTATCGATATATCTGTAAGTATGGGGAAAGCTGTCTGATTGGAAAATTTCTGTATTGCCTCTTCTATATCCTGTTCGAGAGTGAGATATTGAACGGTACCTTTTCCCATTTCTGCCATGCCGTCCAGGAGATTTCTGTTTACAGTAGTTCCTATACCGAAGGTATATATCCTTGCCCTGCGCAGAGTGCGGCGAATTTCTCCTAAAATTTCATCTGCTTTTTTCACCTCTCCGTCTGTAAGGAAGATTATCTGCCTTAAATATTCTGGCTTTACAGGAAGCATAAGGGCTTCCTTCATTGCAAGAAGTATATTTGTCCCTCCTGTGGCATAAATGGCATCTATAAAGGCATCTGCTTTTTTAAGATGAGTATCGTTGAATTCAACAGATCTGTCGGAAAAGGTACCTGTAAGGGTACTGAAAGTTATTATGTTAAAAGTATCTCCCCATCTGAGGGTTCTCAGACATGCTTTAAGAGCCTTTCTTGCCTGATCTATGGGAGTGAAATTTCTTTTTCCCCAGCTCATAGAACCTGACCTGTCAAGGACAAATATCATCTCCCTTTTTACCATTTCTTCAGGGCCATAGTCCATTTTTGGTGTTACATGGAGCATAAAAGCTCCCGGTTTCCCTTCTTTTCTGTAAAAAGAAAGATCTGTTTCCAGTCTTTCTCCTGTAGAGGAATATTTTAATATAAAATCTTTATTCGGAATTTCCCCCTCTTTTGCCAGTTGAATATTTCTTATATGTTTGCTTTTTTCTTCTATATAAAGAAGATAGCCTGGAGACTTTATTTCTCCCACAGAGAAACCTGGATCCAGATTTATAAAGATATTTATTTCCCCTCTTTTACCGGAAGTGGCCTCTCCCGGCGTTTCTCCGCTTTTCTGTGATATAACCAGAGGAATTACTAGCTCATATTCACCATCATCATATTTTACTGTCTGATAGTATTTCAGTGTAACAAGTATTTCTTCCCCCGGTTTTATGTTTGCCACAGAAATATTAAAGATATTCTCTTTCTGCCCTTCAAGGAGTGATGCTTTCCTGCCATCATTCATGGCATATTCATAGGTTCTTTTTGCTTCTTCTTTTTCTTTTATCTTACCTTTAATCGTTCTTTCACCTGCTTTGATTTCCAGGTCATAAACAGCTCCGTCTCCCGGAAGAGGAAATAAATAGAAAACTTCGATGTTTTTCTCCAGATTATTCTGAAATTTCTGTATGACTTTCATATCTGCAATCATACCTTTAATGTCTGCTCTTATTTCTGTATATTTCAGAATAAGAGGATCTTTTATACCTGTGGCAAACATTGTGCCAGATGTGATTTTATAGAAGCTCATATCTACATCGTGAGTGCCTGGATAAATCTGCTCCATTTCTTTACCGCAGACGTGACAGTGAAAATCAGAGAATTTACTCTTTGCTCCGCAGTGAAGGCAGTATACAGCACTTTCAAATTGTAAGCCACAGAAAAAGCACATAAGAGCATTTGAACGATTTTTCTCTCCACACGATGGACACTCAATACAGTCATTATAATTATAAACAGGTTCAGGCGGCGGAGGAGGGGAACTGTAACCAAGGTCTTTTATCATTCTGAGTGCTTTAGAGAATTTACAGTCAATATCTAAAATAAGGTCACACATCTTTATGGCATTATCTTTAAGATCCTGTTTCAGATAAAGTTCTGCAGCATTATAATATGCTTTTACTGATTCTTCTGTCTGGCCTCTGATAAGATAAAGTTCTCCGAGTTTCTCGGAAGCTTCTGCTTTTAAGGGATTTATCTCCAGCACTTTTCTGAAAGCCAGGATTGCGCTGTCTATCTCACCTTTTTCCTTACATACAAGCCCCAGTTCAGTAAGGGCTTTTATGTTTTTAAGGTCATATTTGAGTATAAACCGGAAGGCATTTTTGGCATCTTCAAGCTGCCCCAGTTCACGGTAAATACTACCGAGATTTAAATGGGTTTCTGTATCATCAGGTAGAAGTAATGTCGCCCTTTTATAAGTTTCTGCCGCTTTTATAAGTTCACATTTTTCCCAGAAAGCCTTTCCCAGTTCTTTATACTGAATAAAACCTTCCTTTATACGTCCCTGCTTGATATTAACAGCAGCCATTTCAACTCTGGCATCCAGATTATCAGGATCTAATTCTGTACCTCTCTTCAGGAACTCAAAAGATTTTTCCGGCTTATTTATCATTGAGAATATTCTGGAGAGAAAAAAACATGTATCTATGGCCTTATATTTATCTCCCATAGAGATATAAATTCCAATGAGTTTTTCTCTTGCTTTTATGTTTTCAGGTTCAAGTTTTATAATTCTGTTACAGACTATTTCTGCCTGTTCTAAAGAATTACTGCTTATATATAAATCTGCCAGCTTCAGACTTGTCTCTGAAAATTTCGGCAGAAGTCCTCTTTTTGCATAGAGATTAAGGAGTTCATAGTGGATATCAATATCTCCCGGCCGGGATTTGAGCAGATTTTCATATTCTGTTATTTTCTCATCCATATTTTCATCAATGTGTTTTAACATGTTTTAAAACCCTCCCTGCAAATCTTTGACATACCACTTTTATCGATTGATTACCCGGAATGATTATAGCCAATATCTTTCAACATTCTGCGTGCCCTGTAGTTTTCCGGAGCAATATTTATAATAATATCACACATTTGAATTACATTATCTTTAAGTTCCTGTCTCAGATAAATTTCTGCAGCATTAAGATATGACTTTACTGATTCTTCAATGTGACCCATGATTAAATAGAGTTCTCCAAGTTTCTCATAGATTTCCGCTTCTTCCGGATTGATTTTCAATACCTGTTTAAATGTCAGAATTGCCATTATTATGTTACCTGTTTCCTGGAATGTCAGACCTGATTCCGTAAGGGCCTGGATATTGAGGAGATCATAACGCAGTATAAGTTGAAAAGCATTTATTGCACAGTCAAACTTGCCCATTTCTCTGTAAAGCCTTCCCAGAGCAAGGAGAATTTCCGTATCCTCAGGCTGGAGAGCTATTACTTTTTCATAAATTTCCGAGGCTTTAAGAAGTTCACCTTTTTCCCGAAAAATCCCGGCTAATTCTTTGTATTGAACGATACACTCTTTTATATGTCCGTTCTTATTCTCAGAAGAAAATGAAGAAGGATTACCAGATGAATTTTTCATAAATTTAACTCTCCGAAAGAACTCTGTTGTTTCCATACTTCGAGGCTATTACTGCCGTCTCGCACGAATAGTATTATAGTTTACCTATTGTATTTTTTTACTGATAGATAGCACAAAAATCCCCGCAGCAGTAGTGTCAACAGGATTTAACTCAAAAACATTTATACTCCCCTCTTCCGGCCCGCCTCTTACATAATGGTTTATTAAAAGATCAACAGAAGAATTTATTAATCCTTCATCTCCTGATATTAAACAGAGGAATAGAGAAATTATATCATCCATTTTTTCTATGGTAGAGATCATTTTTGCGCTGTCTTTTCCCTCTGAAAGCCATTTATCTGTATCAGGCAATTCTCCTTCTGACATAAGGCCTGCTTCTACGGCAGATTTTACCGATAGAGATGCGAAGTTTTTTTCATGGAGATTTTTGAATTTATACCAGTTATCTTTCAGTATGGCAATGGCTTTTTCTGCATCCTTTCTTTCCTTCTTTTTATCAGAATGTTTGAATAATTCTACAAAGACCATTGTGGAAAGCACCAGTGAAAGACCTGAAAGATTATCCATATTACTCTGAATAAAATAAACAGCTCTGCTTACATGAGGAACATAGTTTCCTGTCTTACCGGTATGTCCCTCTTTTATAAATGCAAGAACAGCCAGAGATGTAGATATTACTTTTTTCTCTTCAAGAACTTCTTTACTCCATGAGCCGTCTGCATTCTGGTTTCTTGCAAGATATTTAAAGGTTAAATCAATCATTTCAGGTGTTATTTTTTCATCACTCTTCATTTCGCAGGACTGTGGTTCAGGACTCATTGCACCATCATCAAACTCCTCTTCACATTCAAAAGACAGGGGAGCACCGGATTCCCGTACAATTCCTTTTTCATTTTCAGCCTCATCCATTTTATCCACAGGAGGCAAAGCGGAAAAAGCCGTTTCTCTGAAAGGCACACGCGTTCTGGAGTAAAGAACTTCTTCTGATAAAACATCCTTCTCTGCGGAAGGTCCATGGCCTGCCTGTAATGCAGATTGCCGGAAAGCTGAAGGGCCGGGAGAAGCACTTCTATCTGACGGTAATCTTCTCATTAAAACAGGGGGGGAAGAAATATCTCTTTTTACGTTCATCATAATGCCTGACATCGGTCTCGGTGCAGGTCTGCCCGACCTGTATGAGAGTTTCATTGAAGAACCGGTAAGTCTCTGTCGCGGCCCTGCAAAGGCGTCTCTATTCAATCCTTCAGGCACCATGGAAGGCACATCTACTCTCATTATTTCTTTTTTCTCTTTCGGTTCTTCATCATCTTTTCCCTGTTCCACCGCCACAAGAGACGTATAGGGACTCATAAGACTGTATCTCAGGGCTATTCCAATAATTTCATCCCTTATTTCATGTTTTTCTTTCGGCTTTTCGGACATTTTCTTCAAGAGTGCATCAATCCTCTTTCCTGCCCATATTGTTTCAATAACAGGATGTTCCGTAGCTTCATCGGGAAGATCTATCTCTATTTCCTGCCGGAATTCTCCTACTCCCGTCATAGCTTTTAATATGGCAGTAGCCTTCCCTGACGAGTGGAAACGGCCAACCGTATAAAGAACCTGACCGGCATAAAGATCAGGGATTTTTACGGGATACATATCTGCCACAGATGCATCTTTCCATTCAAGCGATATATCTGTAAGCACCGGGAAAGATGTCTGATTGGAAAATTTCTGTATTGCATCTTCAATATTCTCTTCAAAGGTAATATATCTGGATGTTCCGCGCCCCATTTCTGCCATGCCGTCAAGGAGCAGTCTGTTTACGGCAGTGCCTATTCCGAAGGTAAAAACCCTTGATTTACCGAGAGATTTTTTTATCTCCTGAAGAACAAACTCTTCATTTCCCACTGCTCCGTCTGTAAGGAATACAATCTGTCTTACATAAAGTTTATTTGCAGGAAGTTTAAGTGCCGCCTCCATGGCAGCAAGTATATCTGTTCCGCCTCTCGGGCCGATACTGTCAATATATGTGTCTGCCTTAAGGAGATTGGCGTCATTGAATTCAATGGAACGATTTTCCATATATTCAACCCTGTCGTCAAAAACTATAACAGAGAAGGTATCTCCTGACCTGAGAGTTCTCAGACATGCCTTCAGGGCTTTCCTTGCCTGTTCTATGGGATGGCCGCTCATGGAACCGGAACGGTCAAGAACGAAAACAACGTCCCTTTTTACCATTTCATCAGGGCCATAGTCCATCTTCGGAGTTATATGGAGCATAAATGTACCTGGCTTGAATTCCTTTCTGTAAAAGGAAAGTTCACTCTCTAACTGTTCACCAGAGGAGGAATATTTCAATATGAAATCCTTATCGGGGAGTTCTCCTTCTTTTGCAAGCTGAATTTCTCTTTTTGTCTTCCCTTTTTCCTGAATAAACAATAAATGAGACGGCGATTTAATTTCTCCCGGCGTAAAACCTGTATCCAGGTTTATAAAAAGATTTATTTCCCTCCCCGCCTTTCTTGTTTCTACAGGCGGAGAAATTTTCTCAGAATCCTTTACCTGTGTTTTATCAATATATCTAGGGGTAATTGTCATAGGAAAGACAAATTCATATTCACCGTCTTCATATTTTACCGTTTCATAATAGATGATGGTAACCAGTATTTCCTGAGCCGGTTCTATATTGGCCACACTCATGGTGAAAATATTGGCTCTTTCCTGTTCCAGAAGGCCTGCTTTCTTTCCTTCATCTCTCGCCTCTTCGTAAGTTCTTCTTGCTTCTTCCCTTTCTTTTATGACACCTTTTATTGTTCTTTCTCCGATTTTTATTTCCAGTGAATTTACGGCACTGTCATGAGGGAGAGGAAACACATAGACTGCTTCAATATTTTTATTCAAATTATTTTCAAATTTCTGTATTACTTTTACATCGGCAAGGAGTCCCGTAATATCTGCCCTTACTTCTGTATATTTTAGAGGTAATACAGTTCCTTCCGTGGTTATCATTGTACCTTCAGTGTATTTTCTTTTATAAAAACTCATATCGACATCCTGATTTGTATATGCCATTCTCATATGTTTGCCTGCCTTTCTGTATAAATACGTGACGCGTAACGCGTGACGCGTGACGGGTGGTTCGTGACGCGTGGTTCGTGATGCGTGATGCGTGTTTTCATCGAAATCGGGCGACCACAGGGGGTCACCCCTACGTCTCACTTTTCACTTTTCACTTCTCACGACTCACGACTCACGACTCACTTTTCACTTTTCACTTTTCACTTTTCACGACTCACTTTTCACTTTTCACTTCTCACTTTTCACTTTTCACTTCTCACTTTTCACGACTCACTACTCACTTTTCACTTTTCACTTTTCACTTCTCACGACTCACTTTTCACTTTTCACTTTTCACTTCTCACGACTCACTACTCACTTCCCAATCAATTTACTGTCCTTCCAGGATATTACAAAAATCGCAGTTCCCGTACTTCCGAGAAGGCGTTCCCAGGAAGTATGAAAGCTGCCTTTTTCCGGCCCTGTACCTGTATAACATCCTCCGAGGAAATTCAGGAATGATTTATAAATTTCTTCTTTTCCCGAAATTAAACTTATAATAGATGTTAAAAAATCATCCAGTGTTATTATGGAGGAAATTTCTTTTGCTCCTGACAGTGCGGAAGAGATTCTGTCGTCTATGTCAGGAAGTTCTCCTTCTTTAATCAGTCCTGCTCTCATGGCAGTTCTTGCCCCTATGGCAGCAAAGAATTTCTCGGACGTGCCTGTGAATTTTCCCCATGAGTCTTTAATCTTCTGAATTGCCCTGTCTGCAGAATCTTTTTCTTTCTTTTTCTGTGACAGGTGATATAATTCGAATAATACCCAGGCAGATAAAGAAAGAGGAATAGATGAAAGTTTATCCAGATTATTGACTATATTTATAATAGCTTTTCCCATCTGGGGCTTATATTTTCCTGTTCTGTCACTATGTCCCTGGCCGATAAAAGCAAGAACTGCAAGTGATGTAGCTATAATTTTCTTCCCTGCTTCATCGTGGTTGCTGAAATAACCGTCGGCAGTCTGATTTCTTATGAGCCATTTTAAAATTGCATCAGTCTCTTCAGTCAATATTACAGGCGGAGCGGTTTTACTCTTTTCACTTATGCCTTCTTCCTTCTGAATTTTATTCAGAGGCGCCTGATTGCCACCCTTAAAAAAATGTTCCTTTTCTAAATCTGTTCCGTCCATTTTTACCTGTTCCATTACCTCATGTTTTTTAGGAGTAACCATTGCTTTTACACCGTCTATAACATCTCCTACAAGATTGCTGACCCCGCTTAAAAGGGAAAGGCTTTTTCTTTCAGTCGGCAGTAAATCCACCTTTATAAGCCCTCCGCCCATACCGGCAGCAGTTCTTGTCCTTAACGAAGGGGCAGGAGCAACAGGTGCCATAGAGCATGTATCATCACCTGCATTCTGAGGAGCCGGTAAAGGTGGCATACATGCCATAGAACTGAACATGACTCCTCCGGAGAAACCGCTTCCTATGGGAGGGGGAGAAAACACATCATGATTAAGCCCTTCCGGCAATATGGAAGGCACATTAATAGTAATTATTTCTTTCTTTTCTTTCTCTCCCTCTTCTCCTTCAGTCTTCTCTACTGCCACAAGTGACGTATAGGGACTCATAAGTTTGTATTTCATTGCAATTCCTATGATTTCATCTCTTATAGAAGCTTTTTCCTGAGGATATTCTCTCTGCCTGTCCAGTAAAGAATCTATTCTTTTTCTTGCCCATATTGTTTCTATTACAGGATATTCTTCGTCTTTTTCCGGCAGTTTTGCAGGAAACTCCTGAATAAAATCTCCTTCTGCAGTTCTGGTTTTTAATATTGCCGTAACATTTCCTTCCGAATAGAAACGGCCCACTATATAAAGAACCTGTCCGAAATATAGATCGGGTATAATGGAAGGATAAAGATCTGCCACTTTTCCGCCTTTCCATTCCAGACTTATATCACACAGTATCGGAAAAGCTGCCTGATTTGAAAATTTCTGAATTGCTTCTTCTATGTCCTCATCAAGCATAAGATAATGGGCTGTCCCTTTTCCCATCCGGGCCATTTTATCCAGTAAATATCTGTTTACCGAAGGGCCTATACCGAAGGTAAAAACCCTTGCTTTACCGAGTATTTTCTGCAGTTCTTTTAAAATTTCTTCTTCATTTCCTACCGCTCCGTCTGTAAGGAATACTATCTGTCTGAGATAAATTTTATTTACAGGCATTTTCAATGCACATTCCATTGCTCTGTATATATCAGTGCCTCCTCTTGCATAAGTGGCGTCAATAAAGGCTTCGGCTTTTTTGAGATTTTCATCGTTAAATTCCATAGAAGCAGGAGCCAGGTTTTCTATAAATGTATCAAAGGTAATAATATTAAAAGCATCACCTGTCCTCAGGGTGCGAAGGCATGATTTCAGAGCTGCTTTTGCCTGTTCCATAGGGCCGACAAAACCGGAACCATAACTCATAGACCCCGATCTGTCAAGGACAAAAATCATTTCCCTTTTTAACATTTCCTCGGGGCCGTAATCGATTTTCGGAGTCATGTGGAGCATAAATGTGCCGGGTTTTCCTTCTTTTCTGTAAAAGGCAAGTGAATTTTCCAGATGTTCTCCTTTTGAACTGTAGGTTAATATGAAATCTTTATTGGGTATTTCTCCTTCTTTTGCAAGTTGAATATTTCGGATATGTTCCCCTTTTTCTTCCATATAAAGCAGGTGTGTCGGAGATTTCACTTCTCCCAGAGGAAAACCTGTATTCAGATTTACGAATATATTCACTTCTCTCTGAGATGTTTCGGATACAGGAGGAGAAATTTTATCTGCATCTGATACAGTTTCACCGTCTCCCGTATATCTTGGAGTTATTGTCATAGGAAATACAAACTCATACTCTCCGTCTTCATATTTAAGTGTTTCATGATAGGTGAGCGTTACATATATTTCCTGTCCCGGCTCAATATTTGCCACACTCATAGTAAAGATATTAGGTCTTTCCTGTTCCAGAAGTCCTGCTTTTTTCCCTTCATCCCTTGCTTCTTCATAGGTTTTCCTTGCTTCTTCCCTCTCTTTTACCTCTGCTTTTATTATTCTTTTATCTATTTTTATTTCAAGATCATTTACGGCACTTTCATGGGGTAAAGGGAAAACATAGATTGCCTCTATATTTTTATCCATTGTATTCTGGAATTTCTGTATGACTTTTACATCTACCAGGAGTCCTATGATGTTTGCTCTTACTTCCGTATATTTGAGAGGGAGAGTGATGGTTGCTATGCCTGCCGGTATAACGGTGCCTTCGGTAATTTTTCTTCCCATGAAGAATATGTCGTCTGTAAGCATAATTTAATACCTCCGTTCATTTCTCTTCTTTATTTTGACCAGTAAGGCGTCAGGATGAGTTACAGGTTGTTATAAATTATATTACTTCTATTTATAATAAAAAAAATCCTTTTATTATTATAGTAAAAATAAACTATAAAGAGATTATCATCTTGACAGGTTATGGTAAAATATCTCTTACTGAGGTGAGCACAAATAATACATATAAGCTCTCATGACGGGTGACGCGTAATGCGTGACGGAAGGAATGATTATTTTACATGCTTATGGTCAGGTCAATAATATAATAGCTTACGATATTGGAGGAAAAAATATGAAAAACGGTTTAATAATCCCGGAAAATTATAGATCTTTATTGAGTTTAAAAGAAACGGAAAGAGCAATCAGATTGATAAAAGAATTCTTTCAGATAAATCTTTCTGCCAAACTGAACCTTCACAGGGTAACTGCTCCTCTGTTTGTAAAAGCAGGAACAGGTATAAACGATGATCTGAACGGCATAGAAAAACCTGTTTCTTTTAATATCAAATACATGGACAATATGAATGTGGAAATAGTTCAGTCTCTTGCAAAATGGAAGAGAATGGTTCTTGCCGATTATAATTTTAATATCGGAGAAGGCTTATATGCAGACATGAATGCCATAAGGCCCGATGAAATGCTTGACAATATGCATTCGATTTATGTAGATCAGTGGGACTGGGAAAGGGTTATATCTAAAGAAGAAAGAAACGTGGATTTCTTAAAATTCATTGTAAAAAAGATTTATAATGCGGTAAAAAGTACTGAAGAATATGTATGCAAAGAATTCCCGTCCGTAAAACCTCTTCTTCCCGAAGAGATTACCTTTATACACAGTGAAGAACTGGAAGAAAGATATCCTCATCTCAATCCGAGAGAAAGAGAAGATGAAATATGTAAAGCTCATGGTGCAGTATTTGTCATAGGTATAGGTTCAGACCTTAAAGACGGGAAACCCCATGACGGAAGGGCTCCCGATTATGATGACTGGATAAGTTCTACCCAAAACGGCTATAGAGGAATGAACGGAGATATTCTTCTCTGGTATCCTCTGTTAAACGGCGCTTTCGAGATTTCTTCTATGGGAATAAGGGTGGACAGGGAAAGTCTCTTAAAGCAGCTTGAACTAAAAGGGTGCACTGAGAGAAAGAATCTTTTATTCCACAGCAGATTACTTAAAGGAGAACTGCCTCTTTCCATAGGAGGAGGCATAGGCCAGTCCAGACTCTGCATGTTTTTCTTAAGGAAAGCCCATGTGGGAGAAATACAGAGCAGTCTCTGGTCTGATGAGATGATAAAGAAATGTTCTGAGAACAATATAGTTCTTCTTTAAGGAAAAAGGGCTGTCTTTATAATTACAGCCCTTTAAAAATTTCTTTTCCTCAGTCTACTAAGGTGCACATGTCATAGCACCTATACTGAACGTATCGAAAGGTGCTGTAGCCAGCGTAGTACAGGCTCCAGTTTTAGCATTTATTCGATATAGTGAACATGGTTCTCCGCCACTAACACTGCTACCTGAAGCGGAGCCGTATAATACACCGTTATCACTGAAATCAAGAGACCTGATATTTGGCATAGTATTATTTACCATACTCCACGTAGAAGGCTGAAGATTTGCGGTGTATAATCCCCCTGTTATTTTCGCATAACAGATATTACCATCACAGGCTATACCTCCATTATACGGTTCGGGAAGATCTGACGATGGGAACACTGCTCCGCACGGGGTTATAGATCCGTCTGTCAGGTTTATCTCATATACAGCGTTGTGACCGTTCGACATTCCATATAATTTACCATTTTTATCAAAAGTAATATCTGTTGAAACGCCCTCCGGTATAGAAACTCTGGCTATTTTTGTCGCGCTAAATCCATTCTGCGGATCCAGGCTATATAATTCTTCATAAGCTTCTACATTAGATGTAGTAAGGGAAAGAACATAAAGTTTTTTAGACACAGGGTTTATATCCATAGCTACAACATCAATATCATCACCGGGTAAGGTATAGGTGTTCTTTGTTACAAACGCGCCGGTCCTGTAATCTATCTCAAATATAGTGCTCCCAATATACCCGGTTACCCATAAATAAGTAACATTCAGTGTTATTGTTACAGTAACGGAATTTGTAGTCCCATTAATCTCTGTAGTTGCTTCCACTTTTTCACAATCAGTGTATTCTGCCGTTATCTTATAAAATCCGCAGGGAAGATCGGTAAAGGTATAACTTCCTGTGCCGGGGGCATCAAGTCCTATCATATCCTTCTCTGATGCAATGAGTTCCGAACCTGTAAGACCATATTTCATGAGAGATATGGTTGCTCCGGTAATATTATTTCCTCTCTGATCTTTCACAATAACTGTTATCTGTCCTGTATTGACAGATCCTGCAGGCCCGGTTCCTCCTGTGCCGCCGGTTGGTCCGGTTCCTCCTGTGCCGCCGGTAGGCCCTGTAGGACCTGCTATAGTTCCTCCTCCAAAGGTTATTACTATAACCTTACCTGCTGTAACTGTAAAGGTCTGATTCCCTATTAAAGCTCCTTCTTTTGTCCTTGCTTCAATCAAACAGGAACCGGTGAAATTTACCCTGAAAATAAAAAATCCCTTTGCATCTGTATAAGCAGTCTGAACTTCACCGTAAGTTTCATCTGCAGTAAGTGCTTCAGAATTAATCACAGGTTTCAGAGTAACAGGATAACCTGCTCCTGCCGGATTACCTGAACTGTCATATACATAGCCCTGTATTACAGTATATGACGGGACCGGTGTGGGGTCTGCAGGAACAACTGTATAACTGGCTGTGCCGCTCCCTCCTCCGCAACCTGTTACGGGAAGAAAAATAAGTACAGTAATGAATAAAAATATTACCAGTATTATAGCCTGTATGTTTTTTACTTTCATAAAAACCTCCTTTCATTTTTCATGACAATTCTTTCCGGTACTTTATATTATCACCTCCCATATGAATTTTATTTGTAAAATTCAGTAGAAAATTATTATAATATAAAGATGTGAAGAATTTATGAAGAATTTTAGATTTTTTTTTAAAATTTTTTATCTGTTATAATAAAATTAAAAAGCATTACTGATAAAAAAAATATCAGTAAATACAAATATATTATATCTATTTTTATGTCAATATTATCAAATATTAAGTAAATATACAAGGATAGATTAAACCATATATAGAAATACAAAAAAGAAATTAAATAATTATATTAGAGGATAATTTTTATCCGGTATGAAAAAAAAAGTAAAAGATAAATCTATTTCAAAAGATCTATCTTCAGTGAAAAATATTTCAAAAAAACAGATTTTATTTATTCTTCTGTCTCTCATCCTTGCCCTGTCTATCCGCCTGGCCTTATCAGGCTTTCCCGGTTATGTCAATGATATAGAATCTTATAAAAGATGGAGCAAAGCTGCCCTTAATTACGGAGTGTGCAATATACAGTATCATGAAACAAACTGCGATTACCCTCCCGGCTATCTTTACATATTAAAAGGAGTGGCTTATATATATCATCTATTCAGTCCTGAAATGGCCGATACAAAATTTTTTACCGTCATGATAAAACTTCCTCCCGTAATAGCAGATCTTCTCTGCGGACTTCTTTTATTTTACTATCTTTTTCATAAATATGATTTCAAAAAGGCTTTTTATGCTTTTCTCATATATATCTTTAATCCGGCAGTAATGACAGATTCCTCAATATGGGGACAGTCAGACAGCGTGCCTCTTTTATTTTTCTTTCTTTCCCTTCTTCTGTCTTTTAAAAAAAGAAATACCTTATCTTATATATTTCTTTCTCTGTCGGTAATAACAAAATTGCAGTATGTAATTATTGTCCCTTTCATTTTTGAACTTAATTCAAGGGGTAAAGAGAGACTGCCTGAAATCACGAGAGCCCTTTCAATCTGCCTTATTACCATTTTTTTCGTATGTTTTTCCTTTGTTATCAATCACAGAGCAGGTCATATTATAAATACCATTTTCCTTACACCCGACAGATACAACAATCTCTCTCTCAATGCTTTCAATCTCTGGTGGCTTGTGGCAAAAGGTCATGGTATGACCGGGTCAGACTATACGTCCATTATGGGCATTCTTACTTATAAAAAAGCAGGGTTTATACTTTTTTCTTTATTTTTTATTATGGTCTTCAGTGTTTTCCTTAAAGAAGACGGAGAAGAATTTCAGATAGAATGTATTGCACTGACCGTATTTGCTTTCTTTTTACTCCTGACCAGAATGCATGAAAGATATATTTTCCCTGTTATACTGTTACTGGGTATGTTATTTGCAAAAAATTTCAAATATAAAATCTTATATGCTCTGCTATCCATCAATCTATGTTTCAATCTTCTCATAGTTTTACAATGGATCTATCCAGCAAACGGTTTCCACTTTCTTGATGTGATTGACACAAAAATTCTCTCTCTCTTTATCGCTGTTTTAAACATTGTTTTATTCATCTTACTCTCAGTAAATATTTTAAAAAAATGCAATTTCCGACTGATTATTCCAGCAGTTATTTTATTTATCATTTATATTCTTGCAGGCAATATGTATCATTTTAAAAGAGAAATCTATATAAGCCGCCTTCAGGAATTAAAAGCCTATCAGGACTGGGGCACATTGCATAAAGATACAAATCTGTACGGAGAGAGAATATTTATAAAATTTTATCCCTGTGATTACGGTCTTTCCACCCATTCCAATTCCACTGTAACCTATGAATTAAATAAAAATTATTCTTATTTTAAATTTGATGCAGGTATAGGACAGGAAGCAGGCAATAAAGGATCTGTCGTATTTACAGTAATTCTTGACGGTAAAGAAGTCTACAGGAGTCCTTTAATTCATGGATGGGAAGAACCTTTACATGTTGAAATCCCTGTTTCGGGTAAAGATATTATGGATCTTGTAGTCACAGACGGAGGAGACGGCATAAATAACGATCATGCCATATGGGGTAATGCAAAACTCTATAAATAATAAGAATGAAAAATCTGCCCTTCACCCGTCACGCGTCACCCGTTACGCGTCACGCTTCATCCCGGTATTTCTCCTGCTTTTATCAGTCTCTTTCAATCTCTACTGTCTGTTTCCGGAAATTTCCCACATTACATATGACCTGAATGATAATGTTTTTCATTACGGTCTTGTTCTCAGATTAAACGATGCCATGAGAGCCGGCCATAGTTTCTGGGACTGCTGGGTTCCTTACTGGCTTATGGGTTTTCCCGTATTTCATTATTATCAATTTTTGCCTCATTTTCTGATTGTAATCATTTATTATGCTCTGTTTAAAAGTATTCCTCTTTTCACTCTTTTTAAAATCATTCAGTATTTACTTCTCGCGACTTTTCCGATTTCCATATATATCGGCCTGAGAAAACTCGATTTTACACCTCTCGAAGCATCACTGTCAGGGTTTATTGTTTCCCTCCTCTCTACAAACTGTCTTTACGGATGGGAATGGGAAAGTTATCTCTGGATGGGTTTCGGCATGTTCGGTCAGCTATGCGGTATGTACCTTATGCCTGTTGCCATGGGAGAGGTTTACCGGTGTATAAATACAGGGAAAAGTTATTTCAGGGCAGTGTCCTTTCTCTGTTTTGATTTTTTCTGTCATTTTTTCTTCGGTTATATAGTGTCACTGGTGTCTTTT
>JBEHWO010000063.1:0-22616 GCA_040217695.1 Vulcanimicrobiota bacterium
TTTTGATTACTATAATATAAGACCTGTGGAGTCAGGTTTTTCTTTTACCAGGAGGTTTGAATTCAAACTGAAAAGCAGATTGAACTACGATCTGTGGGCCAATGTAAATCTGGAAACCTATAGTTTTTCCGGTTCCCCTGATATTTCAACTTTCTGGGGAGTTAATCAGAACTGTGGTTATTACCCGTCTTCTGATCTGACAGACGGCTCTGTTGAATTAAAAGCCATAGACCCTGATATATCGGCGAATATCGGCAGTTTTTATCCGATGTCTTTCAGTGAACTGATTTTTACTTCCCCGAGAAACCTCAGTGTTTACGGACCTCCTGTATTACCTGCAAGAGGATTGATGATGGCCGGACGCTTAAAGCCACTTACCATGGAATTTATATGGGGTATAACTCCTGATTATTATATGAAAAATAATATGGTTTATAAGGGACATGACAGGATATTCTGGGGTGGACACATGTCAATATCTTTCGGAAAAGGTAAAGGAGGAATTACTTTTATACAATCCTCGAGAAACGGTATACCTCAGGATATATACGGACTCGATCTTTCATACAATCTATCAAAAACCCTTTCTCTAAAAGGCGAAGTGGCAACAAGTTTTTTCGGACATGATAAAATCGATAACAGTGCTTTTACTCTTACTGTTGAAAAGAAGATTGGAAGTTTAATATTCTGCGGCGAGTATCTGTGGATCTCTCCCGGTTATGATCCTTTTAGATTGCATAAAACCTTTACGGAAAGAGAACTGCTTGGTACAGGAAGACTGGCCTGTAACCGCAGGGGATTTGATTTATATCTGATGATACCACTTGACAGGGGAGAGGTGAAAATAGAGTTTCTACGTTTTTCGCAGATTCTTCCTGATAAATATGATAATGAACTTTATATGGATTCCCTGTTTCCTCTATTATATAATGATGATAAAAATTTAAGAGGAGATTTTACCGCTCTGGAGCTTTACTTAAACAGGAATATAAGTTCAGACCTGTCTCTTAAAGGCCATTTTGAAATGGTAAACCTCTTCAGGCCATCTCCGGGCTATGTTGATTTTACTCAGACAACGGTACTGCTTGAGGTAAATTACAGGCCTCTGGATTATTTAACTCTTGGAGCAGGACTGGTTTATCTGAACCGCCATGGCACCTGGTATTCACAGGTAGATTCGTCACAGTTTATACCTGCATTTACAATAGATTTTAATGTCAATAACTCTCTGTCTGTATCTCTTGAGCAGAGAAATTTAGTAACGGATGATTTTATGGATTCTTTAAATGATTATAATGTCAGTCAGACAGGTGTAAAATGTAAGATCAGATGGTGAACAGGGAGCAGTGAGCAGTTACCGGCTATATTACCATTATAAAAAGTCTGTTTATTACTCATCCAACACCCTTCATGATTCCCTGATAAAACATGGCATTGAATTTGCATATCCCTTAAAAAAAGGTGAAAATTTTTTTTACTTTCTTGACAAACTTTTAACTTGGTGTTATACTAAAAAAGATATTAGATTTGCAGTTGCAATTTTTTTCTTGCAAAAGTGAAAAATTAGAAGAATTTTACATATCTTCCGGTTACAGGAAGCAAATTTGAACATAAGGAGGTGGGCTGTATCCCCTGATGCTGAATGTAACGGAAAATGGTAAAGACCGGAGAATTGACGTAAAACTTTAAGAGGAAACGTGGACACTCTTTAGAGCAGGCAATTCCTCCGGGGGTTAGAAACACTAACTTGTATCAAATGAACGATTAATTATTTAGGAGGAACAATTATTATGAAGAAGATAGCTTCAACACTTTTTGTGGTAATGGCTTTCGCATTAATTATGTCATTACCAGTGTTAGCAGATCCTTTTTCTGATGTGCCACAGGATCACTGGGCATACGATGCAGTTCAGATGCTCGAAGAAAAAGGTCTCGTAGAAGGTTATCCCGATGGCCTTTTCAAAGGCGACAGGGCAATGACCCGTTATGAAATGGCAATGGTAGTAGCCAGAGTTATAGCCAAATTAGAACAGGTTCAGGCTTCAATACCTGAGATACCTGATCTTTCTATTTATGCAACAAAACAGGATCTTGAAACAATCAACAAATTACTCAAAGAGTACAAAGATGAATTGGATGCTCTCGGAGTAAGGGTTAACAATATTGAAGAAACAGTTGGAAAACTCACTGCAAGAGTTGAAGAACTCGAAAGAGTCAAAATCAGTGGAGATTTCCAGTCTATTGCTGCCAATATTGGTATCAATGAAAGACCCGGCAATGCCCAGGATTACGGCCCGGGTTATGCAACCACCCATGCAGTACTCGGTGACATAGACAGATTTGCTGGTTCAACCCTTATATTCAACACCCAGCATTCTTCTGCTCTCGGTCCAAGAGGTACTTCTCCAGTCGGAAGTCCTCCGATTGGTTCAGTATTCAATGGAAGTGACAGTCAGTACAACACTATACCAGTCGGAACTGCTCCTTTACAGACAACAGTTCCCGATGCACATGTTCCATCAGCAAGAGCTGGCGAACCTGAATTTGCTTTAAATCAGGGTTTTGCTTTAACATCAAAGTTAGCTCTCACAGTTACTGCAAAAATTGCCGATGATATTAAAGCCGGTGGCGATTTAGTAGCTTACAGTGCTTTTGGTGACTGGTCAGTATACAATAACTGGGGCGTAGTTCCTCAGTACAATACCCTTGGTTCTATTGCCGGTGGCGGTCCAGCCAATCAGTTAGACTTCCAGGCAGATCTTGCAACCCTCTGGTTCAAGGTTGACAAAAAAGACTGGAAAGTAAACGGAGAATTCGGTAACTTCCAGCTCCATAACGTTTCCAGCAACCTTTTCTACGGTGTAAGAAATCCATATTTTGGTTTCCATGATACAGACAGAATACCCCTCAATGGTATTAATTTAAATGGAAAACTTTATGAAATAGTTGACGTAGAGTTCTTTATGGCACAGGATGTCAACACAGTTTCCAACGGTCAGAGCGGAATCTGGTTTATGCAGGATCCTCTCGATGCAGCAACCACACAGTCCGGTATTACACCGGTTGATTTCAGATACAGAAATTACATCTACGGCGTATGGGCAGGAGCTGAATTCCTTGAGAACAAAGCCCTCCACGTTGAAGGTGCTGTAATGAGATTATATGAAGATTATGCTTCAAATCCGAATATTGCATACGGCCCGAATCCTTTACAGGGAGCAATCCTCAGCCGTTGCCCACAGGATCAGATGTTCTTTGGTTTCAAAGCTAACTACAAATTCCCCGATGAATGGCTTACCATTTACGGTGAATTCGCCGGCACTGGCTATAAAGCAGACCTTATAAATGATACAGCTAATCAGCGTCAGTACGGTTACCTTATGCAGATTGGTGCAAAAGGCAAAATGCTTGACAACAAACTCATCGTTTACGGTGAATATGACAGAACTGAAGCAAACTTCGATCCCTTCGGATATCATAAAACCTGGGAAAGAGAATTCGATTATTTACATGATGGATATTCCGATCTCGATATTACAGGTTTCGGCTTTGCTGTAAGACCTGGTAAATTCCGTCCAAACCGTCACGGTCTCGACCTTGGCGTAACCTATAAGCTTCCTGCAGGTGAAATCTACGGTGGTTTCAGATACCTCCAGCAGGTTGTACCTACAGCAGCAACACTTGATAGTGATGATTTCAACTTCTCTGATGCAAATCTTGCACTCACAGGTGTAATCACCGGTCGTCCAAACCTTACAATTGTACAGAATGCCGCTCTCGGTATCAATGCATACAACGGTTTTGGCAACCAGGATTACTATTTCAATTATAATGATCCAGCCAAAGGTAAAGAATTCTTCATTAAAGTCGGTGGAAAATATGACTTCGGTGGAAATATGCATGTATTTGGCGGATGGGATTATCTCAAATTTAAGAGAGATTACACACTTACCAGAGACAATGGCAGATACTCAACAACCGGTTATACCTTCACAGAATGGTCACAGAACCAGGGTAATGCCATATACGGTACAATGGCAGTCACAGATTTCTCTGCTCACTTCACACACCTCGGTGTAACCTATGATGTGACAGATAAATTCAGCGTTCAGGGTAATTTTGCCTATGTAAAGAACAGTGGTGTTGATGATACAGGTTTCAACCAGGATAACAGCACTGTTATACCGGGTGTTGCTCTTAAATATGATTTCAATGATACAACATCTGTAATGCTCGATTATAAGTACTACAGGTTCACTGATACAATGCAGTCTGCCAACGACTATTCAGCAAATAAATTAGTCACCAGACTTAACATTAAATTCTAAGCCTGTATAACTGAAAAAGACCCCTGTCGAAAGACGGGGGTCTTTTAGATTCTGTGAATAGAGTGAAAAGTGAAAAACTGGATTTTACTTACTTTAAATCCGGAAGGATTTATTTTTTTTATATAGAATAATAAATATTAGTGAAGAGTGAAGAGTGAAGAGTGAAGAGGATTATCTCTTACCACTCACCACTTACCACTCACCACTCACCACTCACTTTTAGAAGGGGGACAGAGCAGTTACTGCATATTAAATGGAAAATATTTTAAACAAATTAAATCAAACATCGGAAATTGTTGGTAGTCTTATAGTTGGCAGGGATGGTCTTGTTATTGCCAGTAATGTTCCAGAAGGAGTTAATGCGGAATTGATTGGCGCCATGGTAGCAGGTGTCTTTACTTCAGCAGAAAGTTCTATGGAAGAACTCCGTCAGGGAGAGGTTCAGACTGTTATGATAGAAGGAGAAAAAGGTAAGGTTATACTCTGTGATGCAGGGGCTATACTGGTAGTTCTTCTGGATGAGGTTACGAATCTTGGTCTGGTAAGACTTGAAGTAAAGGATGCTGTCAATAAACTTAAAGAGCTTCTTTAACCGGTATTTATATGAGAATCGTAACGCGTAACGCGTGACGGGAGGAATAAACTCTCATACGTTGTTGTGACAGAACAGACCATGGTGGTTTTAAGGATGTTCAGGATTACCGGGATTTATGTCGAGGTTTAAAGAAAACTCATTCGAGGGGAATTAATCTGATAATTTAAAGTGAGAGTAGCTATTGATGCCAGGGTTGTATCCCCTGGAAGGTCAGGTGTAGGAGAGTATACATATCAGCTTTTAAGACAATTTCCTTTTATTGATAAAGAGCTGGAGTATTTTATTTTCCTCAGGGGATCATCTGTTGAAGAGAAAAGAATAAAAGAATTATCTTCCAGTTTTAACATAGAAAAAATTTCTCCCTGCGAAGGAGGGAAATTTTTGAATTTTATAAAGACCCACGGGGAAGTTCCTGTGAGGCTTTTGTTTTTAAAGCCCCGTCTCTTTCATTCCCCCGGGCCTATAGCTCCGTTTGTTAAAACATGCCGGACTGTTCTTACAATACATGATCTTTCTTTTTTGAAGGTTCATGGTATTTTTGATAAATTTCAAAATACTTATTATAAAACCTTTGTTCCTTATATAGCAAGAAGAGTAGATAAGATCATTACAGTATCAAATAATGCTGCCGGTGATATTGTAGAACTACTTCATATTCCGGAAGAGAGGATAAGAGTAATATATAACGGCGTGGATGAAAGATTTTCACAGGAAAGATCTCCAGAAAGAGAACATGATTTAAAGAAGAGAGCTGGTTTGAGTGATTATATTCTTTTTCTGGGTGTCCTGGAGCCGAGAAAAAATGTATCCCGTCTTATCAGGGCTTATTCCCGGCTTTCTCCTGAATTAAGCCATTATAAGCTTGTTATAGCAGGCGGACATGGCTGGCTTTATGAGGATATTTATTCCCTTGTAAAAGAACTTTCACTTCAGAACAGAGTAATTTTTACAGGAAGGATAAGTGATGAAGACCTGCCGGACCTCTATAGAGGTGCTTCTCTATTTGTCTATCCTTCTCTGATGGAAGGTTTTGGCATTCCCCCGCTGGAGGCAATGGCCTGCGGTATTCCTGTTATAGCTTCCAATACCTCTTCTTTTCCGGAAATTCTCTCTGATGCTGCTTTTCTTGTAGACCCTCTGAATGAAGAAGAAATAACGTCTGCTATGACAGATATTTTAACGGATAAAAACCTGTGTAAAACCATGATAGATAAAGGTTTGAAAAGGGCATCCTTATTTTCCTGGAAAGAAAGTGCCCGAAGGACTTTAGAGCTTTACAGGGAATTATTATAACAGTGAACAGTGAGCAGTTACCAGTGATCAGTGAAGAGTATACTGTGAACGGTGAAGAAGCGGTAAATATGTTTTATAGTGTAAGGTTCATAAATAACTGTCTACTTTAATCTATAAACGATAAATTTATTATAACTGATAACTGCTCACTGATAACTGATAACTGTAAAAGGAAGGTTGTGAATTTATGCCTAAAATCTGGATAAACCCCGCTTTTAAACAGCAGGAAGATAATAAAAAAACTTCAGAAGAAAAAAAAGTTACTCCATTGGATAAAAAGCTTCTTTTATCAGGTAAGTCGAGAAATCTTGCAAAAGAATTCTTTCAGAATTTGATAGATAGAAAAACTCATATATCTGTTACTTTTTATGATGGTACCAGTGAAGAAGGAAAATTAAAATGGGTTGATATTCAAAGTATATGTCTTGAACAGGATAAAGGTGATATAGTTTATGATTCTAAAAATATAATGTACTATCGGAGTTGAACCCTGTTGATTATAGGCGTGAACGGTCATATGGTATTTCCTCCTGATATACCTGTGTCAGGAATAGGAGTTTACTCTTTTAATCTTCTGTCAGCTATGGCAGAACAGAAATGGTCAGAAGGATTCTCCGATGATTTTATAATTTTTTCTACCAGAAGAGGACGATTGAGATGGAAACATATGCCTTTTATGTTTTCTTTATCACCTTTACCGACATGGAAAAATATAATAAGAATCTTCTGGGAACAATGTATATTGCCTGTCCATATATATAAAAAAAAAATTTCGATTTTCCATTCTCCGGCCAATGTAATACCGGTTTTCAGCAATTATCCTCTTCATATTCTTACAGTTCATGATCTGGCTTTTATACATTATCCTGATATGACAGGACGTATCAGATGTTTCTATCTTAAATATTTAATCAGAAAATCTGCTCTTAAAGCTCATAAGATTATAGCTGTTTCGGATTCTACAAGACTTGATCTTATAAAATTCTGGAATATAGATCCCGGAAAGATCAAAGTAATATATTCAGGACTGGAAGAACGATTTACCACATGTATAAATCCTTCCGCCGTTGAAGAATATAAAAGAAAAAAAGGTTTACCGGAAAGGTTTATTCTATGTACGGGGGATATGGAAAAGAGAAAAAATCTTATTATGTTACTTCAGGCTTTTCTTATACTTATCCGTGATTTTAATGTATCTGTCAGACTTGTTATAGCAGGCAGACCCGGTAATGATTATAAAAATATCTTAAATTTTATAGAAAGAGAAAATCTGAAAAAGGATGTAATATTTACCGGTTATGTGCCTTCAGAAGATTTACCGTTTTTATTCGCATCTGCTACTGTTTTTGCCTATCCATCTCTCTATGAGGGCTTTGGATTTCCTCTTCTTGAAGCCTTTGCATGCAGAACGCCTGTAATAGCATCGTCTTCTTCTTCCATACCGGAAGTGGCAGGCAACGGAGCCCTGTTGTTATCACCTTTTGAGCCTGTAATCTGGGCTTCTTCTTTCAGGGAATTACTTTCTGACAGAGAAAAAAGAGAAGACCTTGTAAAAAGAGGATTGAAAAGACTTCCTCTTTTTACCTGGCGTAATACAGCTATCGAAACCATGAAGGTTTATAAGGAATATATTCGGTGATAAATAGGGCGTAATACGTTATGATTTTCATATAAATTATGGAATTTCAGGCATTATTTCCTGACATATTATAAAGTGTTAGAAGGATTATACTTTAATATATAGAAAAATCCATTAAAATTATTAAGGAGTGTAAATTTTTTGAAAAAATCAAATATAAGTGTATTTTTCCCTGCCTATAACGAAGAGGAAAATATCCCGTGGCTTGTAAGTAATGCCTGCACATTTCTGGATACTGTAGCAGATAAATATGAGGTTATAGTGGTAAATGACGGAAGCCGTGACGGGACAGGAGAAGTAGCAGAGAAAATAGCGGCAGAAAACAGTCATGTAAGGGTCATACATCATCCTGTTAACAGAGGATACGGTGCAGCAGTAAGGAGCGGACTTAAAGGAGCACTATATGATCTTATTTTTTTTACCGATGGTGACGGACAGTTTGATATTACAGAAATGACCGGGTTCCTCGGTATTATAGATACATGTGATGTAGTCGCAGGATATCGTATCAAAAGAAAAGATCCTTTTTATCGCCTGATGAATGCCTGGGCCTATGGTACTATGATAAACCTTATGTTCGGATTGAATATAAGGGATATTGACTGTGCTTTTAAATTGTTTAAGAAATCTGTTATAGATGAGATAGATATTGAGGCTACAGGAGCTCTTGCCAGCGCCGAACTTTTGATAAAGATTAAAAGAAAAGGTTACAAGATAATACAGAAAGGTGTAAACCACTACCCGAGAAAAGCAGGTGTTCAGACAGGGGCACAGTTATGGGTAATATTCAGAATGTTCAGAGAATTATGGAAGTTACATAGAAAACTTAAAAATCAGTGAGTTGTGAATAGTGAATAGTGAGTCGTGAGTCGTGAATAGTGATGTAGGGGTGTTTAGCTAAACACCCTGGGATTAAATACCCGTCACGCGTTACGCGTCACGCATCACGAACCACCCGTCACGCGTCACGATTATAACATATCACTTATTACGACCTTAAGAAAAGAGGAGAATATACAGTGGATGATAAATATCTGGAAATTATCGAAAAACTACGGCAGAATATTTATATAGTCATAAAGGGTAAGGCAGAGCCTGTAGATCATCTTATTGTGGCTCTTATTTCAGGCGGAAATGTTTTAATGGAAGATGTTCCCGGAGTCGGTAAAACTACTCTTGCAAAAGGTCTTGCAAAATCGCTGCAGGCCAGTTTCAAGAGAGTTCAATTTACACCTGATCTTCTGCCTACTGATGTAATAGGTTCTTATATATATAATCCTATTGAAGGTACCTTTAAATTTAAAGAAGGACCTGTCTTTACGAATATTCTTCTTGCGGATGAGATAAACAGGGCATCTCCCAGGACTCAATCCAGCTTGCTCGAAGCAATGAGCGAATGTCAGGTTACGGTAGAAGGCAATCTTTACAGGCTTTCTTCTCCTTTTATTGTTATTGCTACTCAAAATCCTGTAGAATTTCATGGCACCTATCCTCTTCCTGAAGCACAACTGGATCGTTTTGCTATAAAGCTTAAACTGGGTTACCCTTCTCTGGAACAGGAACTGCAGGTACTCTACAGCCAGCATAAAGAACATCCTCTGAATAAAATAACTTCTGTCACGACAAAAGATGAAATCATACATATTCAGAGCCTGGTAAGGGAAGTAAAAGTAAAAGAACCTGTAGCAAAATATATTTTGGATATTATAGATAATACAAGACATGACCAGAGACTTAAACTCGGAGTAAGTCCCCGCGGTTCTCTTATGTTATACAGAATAAGTCAGGCTGTTGCTTTATTGAAAGGAAGAGATTATGTACTACCTGACGATGTAAAGAACATGGCAGTGGAAGTTCTTGCACACAGACTTGTACTGGAAACAAAGGTTAAATATTCCGGCGTAAGTAAGGAAGAAATAATTGAAGATATTCTGGAGAATACGAAGGTACCTGTTTGAAAGTCGTATTGAGTAATGCATTACATTACCCGGTAAAAAACTGTAACATTTACGCGTCACGCGTCACGCGTCACGGGTCACGAAAATACTATGGTTACTTTTTATATTGTTGTTATTACAATACTTCTCATAAGTCTTTATATAAGAGTCAGATATAAGTATTCAGGTATTATACCTGTATTTAAATGGATAAGAATCTTTTATTCAGAACTTCTTACCCCTGCAGGAAGGCTTTTATTCTGGCTTTCATTGATAGCTTTTATGTTTGGTATGTCTACGACTGCTTTTAAGACTTTTATGGTTTTTACTCTTCTTGCCAGTATGTTCCTTGTATCCTTTATTTTTGCCTTTCTTTACAGACCAAAACTTTCCGTAACAAGACTCATACCTGACAGAACTACATGCGGTCAGAAGATTTATCCTCAGATTATATTACGGAATAATTCCCCCTTTCCCTGTTATGACATAGTTTTAAAGGATTTTTCTATTCCCCGTGAGATAAAATCTCTGGTTAAAGAAGGTTATTATATACCTGTTCTTCAGTCAAAGGAAGAGCATACTTTAAAATCAGGCTTTGAGTTTTTAAAGAGAGGAGATTATAATATTTCCGGACTTTTTACAGGAACAATATTTCCATTCGGCATTTGGACATGGGGAAGAACTTACGGCCCGGTACATAACCTGCTTGTTTATCCAAGATTTCATCATCTGGATAAACTGGAAATACCTGTCGGTAAAAGATACCAGCCGGGAGGTATTGCACTTACGTCATCTCTTGGAGAATCTACCGAATTTATCGGTAATCGTGAGTTCCGTGAAGGAGATAACCCCAGGAATATGCACTGGCGTTCCTGGGCCAGAACCGGTAAACCTGTTGTAAAAGAATTTCAGGAAGAATATTTCTGCCGTGTCGCATTACTTCTTGATACATTTGTTCCGCCAAAATCAGCTTTTTTAGCATATGAAGCCTTTGAAAGTGCCATATCTGTTTCTGCTTCCGTGGCAGATTATCTTTCCAGGCAGGAATATATAATAGACATATTTGCAGCAGGGCCCAATATTTATTATATGCAGGCAGGGCGGAGTCTTGCCTATCTTGAAAATATACTAGATCTCCTTGCCTGTCTGGATGTATGCACCGATGATCCCTTTGATAAATTAGAACCGGTATTGATGGAAAATCTTTCCCTTATAACCACAGTAATAACAGTATTTCTGGACTGGGATTACAGGAGAGAAAAACTGGTCAGAACGATAACAGACCTGGGTACAGCAGTAAAGGTTATAATTGTAAGAGATGGTAAACCGTCGCAGGAACCGATTGCATATGAGAGTCTTGTAGGCAGAATTTCCTTCATAACACCTGAAGAGGAAAAAAAGGGGGTGTCAGAGTTTTGAACTCTCTCCCTTTCAGCGGCATTCTTCTTTTTATTTTTTCTCTTATTGCTTTTGTCCTTACTACAGGCACTGACAGGGAACTTATAGGATTTTTTGGATTTCTGGCCCTTATGTCTCTGTTTATTAAATTCAGATTTGCATTATCCAGAAAGAAACAGTATATAACCTATATAATGTTACTGGTACCTGTACTGTTGAATTATTTTCTGAGACCTGTTACCAATCTCGGAGCAGCACAGTATTCCCTGCTTCAGATACCTGCCTATTATGTAATGCTCCTCTCTCTTTTTATCATATACAGAGTAAAAACTATGAGGGATTTAATGGCTTTCTACTTTGCTTCTACTTTTATATTTATTGTGGCAGGCTTCAGTACCGGCACCTCTTATTTTAATTATTTTATGGTAGTCTATCTTATTCTTACAGTTTTTTATTTGAGAGCTCTGATTCAATATACTTACAGTTCTCTGTCTTTATCACGGAAGCATCTGCTCCCCCTTTCTGTCGTAATTATAATTACATGTTCCGTTTTTTTCGGAGCAAACACTTTTGTAGAATGGCTGGAGCCAAAAATGAATGAAATGTTTATTCCTGCCATGAATTCTGCTCTTGATTACGGAGGATTTTTAAATGAAACCTCTTTAGATGTTACGGGAAATATGAAATTATCTCCCAGAATAATTATGAGGGTCTTTACATCTTCCTTTGTGGGAAGAGTCAGATGTAAGGCATATACTGATTATTTAAACGGTAAATGGAAGACTGCTCCGCAGAAAACTCCTCTGAAACCTGTCTCTGACAGTAAAAGTTCTCTTTCTCATATATCAACAGATTACAGAGAGATATTTTCTCCTGATTATCCTTTACCTGCAGGACATAAAGATGCAGAACTCAGAATAAAACTGGTATCGGGAGCAAATACCATTTTTTATGTTCCTCCTTCCGGATTTGCTATTATGAGTGATATACCACAGGTTTCTATGGATCAATATGGTATTTTTTATCCCGAAAGTACGGAAGTAAATATGGGATATTCTGTAGCATATATACCGGACCTTGATTACTTACTGAGTCCTGAAATTAAAGATTTAACGTCCTCTTTGAACGTTCCTGATTATTTATCCGGGGAAATCTTCAAGCTTTCCAGAAAACTTACAGAAGGAAAAGGAGACATAATGTCTCAGTGTCTTTCCGTGGAGTCATATTTTCACAGAGAATTCGAATACAGTCTTGAGTTTAAACCCTCTAGAAAAGGTGATCCTGTGGAGGAATTTCTGCTGAATAAAAAAGCAGCCCACTGTGAATATTTTGCAACATCCATGGTATTACTGTTACGTTCTGCCGGTATACCTGCAAGATATGTAACGGGATATCTCGTCCATGAATATAACAGACATACAGCTTATTATATAGTAAGAGACAGAGATGCCCATGCCTGGGTCGAAGCATTTGTAGACGGTCACTGGGTTACTTTTGACCCGACTCCTGCAGGAGGTTTATTCAATGAACTTCTCGGCAACTCCGAGCCGGACCTTCTCAGGCAGTTTTTTGATTTACTCCTTGTAAAATGGGACGAACTGAAGGGTTTTTTATCTAAAGGTGATATTTCAGGCCTGTTTAAATGGGTATTAAAGGGAATAACGTCATATGCACATTACCTTGCTCCTTTTATGGTTATAGTTTTAACTGTTTTAATTCTAGTATATCTTAAAAGGTTTAAAAAATTTACTTTTTCTGGAAGAACCGCAAAATCTAAAATATCAGAGTCAGAAGAAAGTTCTATTGTCAGGAGATTTGGTGAGATAATAATGGGATTTGATAAAATCTTTACAGAGAAAAACATAAAGAGAAAAGGTAATCTCACCCTTTACGAATATATTGATTATCTGAAAGAAAATAATTTTCCCCCTGAAGAACTGGATATTTCCAGAGATTTTATAAAGGAATATTGTATATTACGTTACGGTCATGATGAAATCAGTGAAGGAGATTTCCTGTCTCTGGAGAAAAAGCTTGAAAGTCTGAAGACAATTATAGACAATAATAACGAATAAAGGTCTGCATGAATTCCCCGCGTCACGCGTTACGCGTCACGGGTTACGATTATGAAAAAGAGGTTTTGCCTTTGATTGAACAGCCGGTAAATACAGAAAATCTTCCAAAAACTTATAAAATTTCTTTCATGAAATTATTTGTGCCTGTTCTCTGGATTCCACTGCTTGCAGCGATGATTGCCATACAGATTAATATAATGATGAAAATAACAGGTGTTTTATGGGCCTATATTGTATTAATAATCATAGAAACGTTAATGCTTGCCAGAATGATATCTGTTGTCCGTAATCATTTAATCTCTGTAACTATTTCAGAGGAAGGTGTGGCTTACAGGCAGTTTTTCCCTTCATTACAGAAGAATTTTACATGGGAAAATATTAAAAGATTTAAGTGCAAAACTGTAAAACCTGCGGGAAGGGTAAGAAGAAAGACAGTTAAAGTTTATGCTCTCGATGATAAATCGGGTGATAGAATAACATTTAACAGTTTACTTTTTAATTCCGATGAACTGGTAGAAGCCATAAAAAAGAAAGTTAAGCTCAGAGAGTGGAATTAATGGAGGAATTTCACTTTTTTTGTGGAATAAATTAACGAGGTGAATGCAGATTTTGCCTGCAGTGCGGTCTTATTGTTGAGATAAGCATAAATAATACATATATGCTCCCATGACGCGTTACGCGTCAAGATATATAAGATTTTAGTTACTAATTTATCTGTTACGGTACTTAGGAGTTGTGTAATTTGATAATAAGTTCTGGTAGAATATTCTCCGGCTTTGTAATAGTTATATGGTGTATTCTTTTTTCAGCCTCCTATGCCGGTCCTTCAAGCAATAATATTATTCAATTAACGAAGGAGAAGCTTTCTAAATGGAAGAGTATACAGTATACCATGGACATGGATATAGGCGGTTCTCCTTATGGATACAGGGTTTATTATAAACGTCCTTCCAATCTTACTACAATATCATGGAATAAAAATGATAGCAGTGATAAAGTCACTATGATAGTATTTAAGAATACTACAACAGTTTTTGATCATAAACAGAAGAAAAAACAGACTTTTGATACAGGAGCTTTCGACCTGTTCAGAATAAATAATGAATATGATAAGAACTGGATTGTTGAGTATTTAGGTGATTATAGCCTCCCCTGTGTAAATAACGGAAAAAAAGAAAAGAGGGCATGCTGGGTAGTGGCTTTTACCACACAGCAGGGTGTTTCTTATAGATTCTGGATTGATAAGCATGTAGGTATAACAATGAGGATGGAAGTTAAATTGAAAAAAGATGACGAAAAACCTTATGTTATAGCAAAAACTACATCTTTTAAAGTGGATGCCCCCGTTGAACCTTCTATGTTTAAAGATCCGTTTTGATATGTAAGGGACTGTAAGAAAATAACTCTGGTAAATTATGGTTCTTGTCCTCGCGTAACGCGTTACGCGTCACGATTGTAACTATGATAAGGTTATTTTTTTACAACCAAGAGGGTGATTTGTTAAGAGCAAAGTATAATATTACGCATCACGCATCACACATCACGATAAAAAAGGAGGAATGTATTATGAAGTATTTTGTAATGTCTCTGTTATTTCTTTTGTCTGTCATATCTCTTTCAATGGCAGCAATTAAAACTGAAACTGTGACCTTCTGGTATAATTTGAACGAAAAAGGTTCTATAAAAATGGAAGAACTTGTTATGAAATATAATAAAGAGAAGAAGGGAAAAGTAGTAATAGTACCCAAGAAATTTTCTTCCATGAAAGAGTTGAAAGAAGCTCTTTTTTCCGCCACGACGCTTCCCGATACAGTTCTTATAGACAATCGCTGGCAGGATGAGCTTATAGCAAAGGGTGTAATTGTACCTGTAGAATTACACACTGTTAATATAGGTACTGCTCTGAAAGCTGCCTATAAGCAGGATACTTATAAAGTTCTTTTTCAATCAGCACTGCACGATAATCAGTTCTGGACTTTCCCTTATGCCTGCACAAACAATGCTTTAATAGTCAATCTGGATCTGCTTTATTCTCTTAAAATGGATAAATCTCCCCAGGGATGGTTTGATCTGGTTAAAACAGGTAAACCTCTTATGGAAACGGCAGAAGGACGAATGGGTCTTGCTCTCCCTACGGATGAAGCACCGGAAAACCTTGCTGCTTTTTTCATCGCTATGATGAGACAGAAAAAAGATGGTTCTTTACTCAGTCCTGAAGGCAAATTTGCTTTTAACAGTGAAGCAGGTGTAACGACACTGCAATTTCTTCAGGACCTCTATCAAAAATATAAAATAGCATCTACCGAGGTAAGTCCCGAAGGATTTTTCGTAGGACAGGCAGGCATGATCTTCGGTAACACCCATGATTATTTTCATGCCAGGGAACTTGGCATGAATGCAGAGGCAGTATATTTACCTAAAAAGGATGTAAGATCAAGTGATCTTTATATTCAGAGCCTTGCTCTGACAAAATCAAATCCTGAACATGAAGAAGCGGGATTTGATTTTTTACTCTGGCTTGTAGAATTCAAGCAGCAAAGAGAATTTTGTCTTGCTACCTCTTATATTCCTGTAAATAAACAGGTTGTGGCATGCTCGGCTTATTTTGAATATCAGAACCGGCATCCCGGTATGAGGGCTTTTATAAAACAGCTCGACTGGGCAAAACCAATACCTACCTTCCGTCATTATGATGAGGTTATGGATTGTCTCGGTAAAGAAATCCTTTCCTGTCTGAAAGGTGAGAAAACCCCCCGTCAGGCCCTTGATGAGGCGGCAAATTATGGAAACGGTCTGCTGGGATTTTAGAGTAAAACAGTAAACAGTGAGTGGTGCTCACCACTCACTGTTTACTGTTTCTTTCATTGCTTCATCTGATGTTATATCAATGGAAAGAGCTTTCTTAAAAGACATCCTTGCAAATTCAATCTGTCCCATTTCTTTCTGACATTTACCAAGTATAACACAGGCAGAAGCCAGCGCCGGGTCTCTATCTATTGCTATGGACGCATAAGAAGCTCCCTTTTCATAATCTCTTTTAAGGTAATTTATTTTTGCCAGAAGATAACAGAAATAAGGAATATTTTCTACCTGATCTCCATAAGAATATATGATGTTTTCCGCTTTATCAAAATTTTTTATGTTAATAAAGGCTTCGCTTTCCAGCAGATCAATATTAAATACCAGTGTTGGATCTGTTGCAAGAGCCCTGCTTTTCTTCAGTTCTTCAATAGATTTCATGTAATAACCGGATCTGAGATAATCCCTTCCTCTTACCATAAAAACCTTCCCGTTCATATTGTCAGTTCTTTCCATATATGGTTCTTTCTTTCCAGATGAAATTTTTTCTTTATAATCGGAAGGGTATGAGGCCATCATCCAGTAATGATAAAAATCCCATGCTCCTGAAAATTCTTTATAAGTCATAATGTAATTATTTCCCAGAGCCGGGTCATGACAGGTAATTTCTTCTTGGTCATCATCATATCCTATAACAAGTCTGAAATGTCCTGCATTGTTCATGGAAGTCATGCTGTTTACCACAAGTACAGGTATGTCCTGACATATATATTGCTTTATTGTTTCCATATTACCGCTTCTGTCCGTTACAATAGTGAAACCTTTTGAGGTCAGATAATGTTCTATGGCAGAAGGAAAGGTGGAATCAAAGATAGGACTGAACAGTTCCTGTACAAGTTCCTCCTGTGTTACATTGCTTTTTTCATTCCAGTAATGAATTATCATATAAAGTGATGCTTCTCCGCAGTAAGAACTTCCCGAGGGCTGAGCTTCATATGGCACTCCGTAGATCAGGTGTTTTGCCGGTAAATTACGTTCTTTCCCTTCTGCATAGAGATAGCATGAGAATAGTAATAATATCAAAATAAATTTCTTCATACAGGATATTATAGCATAAATAAGGACTGTAAGAAAAATAACTCTGGCAAATTGTTAGAACGACTGGTATCCTCGCGTCACGCGTCACGCGTTACGCGTCACGATATAAATCATTCCCTGACCTTTGAACCTTCAACCCTCAACTTTATAAACGCCTCACCCATTACGCCTCACGTCTTACGCATTACGCTTTACGATATTTTTATTATTTTATGCAGGAAAAAACTTTTATTTAATAGAATATTAAAAAGAATAGATTCTGAAGGGGGAACCTGTAGGGGGGGTAATCAATTGATTTACTGCTTGCTTGTATTTAACTGGGATATTTTCAGTGTTGACAGTGTTTTTCTTATATGTATGTTACTTGGACTGGGATACAGCCTTTTACAGATGGTACTTGGCGGCGGGCATGGAGGAGGCATTTTCGGCGGTCTTGATGTAGACGTAGGAAATGTGGACATTGGTTTTGGAGGCCATGATATAGTTGATGTTCAGGATGTCCATGTTCATGGCGATGGTGGTGGTGCAGATTCAAGTTCAGGTCCTTCAGTATTCAACATGCTTACAGTATCCAATTTTCTTGCTTCTTTCGGTGCTATAGGACTGATTGCAAGAATAGGGTTTCAGGCAAGCCCTCTTGTAAGTATCCTTGTTACTACTCCTATTTCTCTTTCAATTGCCTATTCCATATTCTGGTTTTTATATCGTTTTTTATTTTCCCAGCAGGGGTCTTCCATGGTTTCCCACAGTAACATTAAAGGTCTCACGGCAGAGGTTATAACTCCTGTTCCTGCCGATGGTTACGGAGAAATAGCCTATATTCTTCAGAACAGCAGAATGACTTCTCCTGCAAAATCTTTGACCAGGAAACCCATAGGTAAAGGTGAACTGGTTCATATTGTTTCTATGGCCGGCAATACTGCTTTTGTTAAAATATATGAAGAATTACCGGCAGAGGAACAGAAATCCCTTGAAGATAAGAGACTAAAAGAATAGGTTAATCCTGAGAGATGAAACATCTTTCAGTTGTAAAATATAATATATAAAAGGAGTGATTTTATGACCGGTAGTTTACCTGTAGGTATTATTATCATAGGTGTTCTGGTTATTTTATTTGTCTTCGGATGGACTGTTTCTTTCTGGGCAAGCCGTTACAGGAAAGTAGGTCCCAACCAGGTACTTGTTATATACGGAAGAAAGAGCAGACATCCTATAACAGGGCAGGAGATTGGTTATCGTCTACTTAAAGGCGGCGGTACCTTTGTATGGCCTGTTGTAGAAAACTATAAAGTTTTCTCTATGGAGTTGATGAGTATAGATATTCAGACTCCCGAGGTTTACACGAAACAGGCAATTCCTATACTTGTGGATGCAGTGGCACAGATAAAGGTTGAAAATACAGATGTAGCCATAGGCACTGCAGTGGAACAGTTCCTTGATAAATCTCCTTCCCAGATGATAGATATTGCCAAACAGACCCTTGAAGGTCATCTGAGAGCTATTATAGGCGATCTTTCCGTAGAAGAGATTAATTCTGACAGAGACAGTTTTGCAAACCGCGTTCAGGAAGTATCTGCTACGGATCTTGCCAATATGGGTATGAAGGTTGTTTCCTTTACCATCCAGGATATAAGAGATAATGTAGGTTACCTCGTAAATCTGGGTAAACCACAGGTGGCAAAGGTAAAACGTGATGCTTCTATTGCAGAAGCACAGGCACAGAGAGATGCACAGATTGAGTCAGCCCAGGCAAGAAAAGAAGGGCAGAAAGCTCACTTTGAAGCTGAAACGGAAATAGCCCAGTCTCAGAGAGATTATGAGATGAAAAAGGCCGAATACAGTGCTTCGGTAAATCTCAAAAAAGCCGAAGCAGATCAGTCCTATGAATTACAGAAAAACAAGAGTTTGAAACAGGTAAAAATTGAAGAAGTCAATGTTCAGATTGCAGCAAAGGATAGAGCTATAGAACTGGAAGAAAAAGAAATAGCCAGAAGGGAAAAAGAACTGGAAGCAGGTATCAAGAAACCTGCTGCTGCAAAACAGTATGAAATACAGACCCTTGCAACAGCCGAGCAGTTCAGGTTGGAAAATACCGCTAAAGGTCAGGCAGAAGCACGAAAAGCTACAGGTCTTGCAGAAGCAGAAGTAGTTAAAGCCCAGGGATTTGCACAGGCAGAAGCAGAAAAAGCAAAAGGTATGGCAGAAGCTGCTGTCATAGAAGCACAGGGTAAAGCAGAAGCCGAAGCCATGCAGGCAAAGGCAGATGCATGGAGAAGCTATACTGAAGCTGCCATAATTCAGATGTTTATAGAGAAAATGCCTGAAATAGCTACCGCTATTGCACAGCCTCTGTCTAAAATGGAAAAAATTGTTGTCATCAATCAGGGCGGAGCCGACGGAGCAGGCGCTCATAAAGTGACACAGGATATAACTACTATTATGTCACAGGTACCTCCTGTTCTTGAGTCTTTAACAGGTGTAAAAATGTCTGATATGTTAGAAAAACTGCCGGGACTTGCAAAAACAGCAGCAGTGCCTGCTGTGGTAAAAAAAATACCTCCTCCGGCAAATCCGCCGCAGAAGTAGTTTTTATGGGAGAGATGGGAAATCGTGACGCGTAATGCGTAATGCGTGATGCGTGAAAAAAATGAATCTTATCTCTCCCATATGTTTTTGTTTAAGTGAGCAGTGAACAGCGGGAAGTGAATATTTAATACGCGTCACGCGTCACGCGTTACGCGTCACGAATAAAATAATGAACAGTGAGTTTTTTATACGCGTCACGCGTCACGCGTCACGCGTCACGATATTAATTGTGACAATATTATTTCTCTCCGTAGCAGCCTGCGGAGAAGAAAATATAAAATATTCTTCTGTACAGATAAGAGTTGAGCTTGCAGATAATCTTTCCGAAGTGTTTTTTTCTATAGATTCAGGTGTAATTATAGATACTTTTACTGAAGATATAATATTTTTTATAAAATCCGGAAAAAATTACATGGTTGAGAAATCAAAAGACGGTAAATGGTGCCTTTCCTGGAAAAAAGGTAAAGAAATATTAAAAGGAAGAAATCTTATTGTAGCTACAGATAATCCCGATAAATATATAATATTCGGAGATAAAAAATATAGAGGCAAACTGGTTTTTTTATCTGATTCTTATGGTAAAATAAGGGTTATAAATGAACTTCCTCTGGAGGAATATTTATGCGGTGTTGTTCCTAAAGAGCTTTATTCGCAAAAAATTGAAGCAATGAAAGCACAGGCCGTAATTGCAAGGACTTATGCTATGGCCAATCTTGGCAAACACAGAGACGAAGGTTTTGACCTGTGTTCCAGTGAACACTGTCAGATTTACGGAGGACTTGAATGGGAAAAACCTCTGTCCAATAAAGCTGTATGGGATACTGCAGGTATAATACTGAGTTATAGAGGAAAGCTTGCCTCCAGGGTAGTATATCATTCTACCTGCGGAGGACATACGGAAAATAATGAAAATGTATTTTTAACTGAACCTGTAGAATATTTGAGAGGTGTTCCATGCTACGGAGAGATCTGTCCCGGAAAAGAAAAAATATTTTTCTGTGCCCTGTCTCCTTATTTTCACTGGAAAGTGTCATGGAATAAAAAAGAATTTTTTAATATAATTAAAGATTATATATCTTCCAGGTATAGTTCACAGGAACCGGGAAATATAAAAGAAATTTTTATTTTAGAAAGAGGAATTTCGGGCCGCTGTCGTGTATTACTAATAGACGGAACAAAAAAAGATTTTAAACTGGATGGTGATGAAATAAGAAGATTGTTAAAATATAAAAATGATAAGGGAAAATATGTATCACTGAGAAGTACCAATTTTTTTCTCACTGAAAAAGAAAATTCTTTTGAAGCTACCGGAAAAGGCTGGGGCCACGGGTGCGGACTCTGTCAGTGGGGAGCCTGCGGTATGGCATACCTGGGTGCCGGCTATGAAGAAATACTTCATCATTATTTTAAAGGAATTGATATAGACAGTAATTACGGACAAAAAAATAAATAAGCTTAATGGCAATCGGCAATCAGTATAAAGCATAAGCTGACCGCTGATAGCTGATGGCTGACAGCTATAAAGAGGTGTTTTATGGCAGAAGTAATATTAAAGAATGTATGGAAAATTTATAAAGGTAATGTAGAAGTTGTAAAAGACGTGAGCATTGACATAAAAGATAAAGAGTTTCTTGTTCTCGTTGGACCTTCCGGATGCGGGAAAACTACTACCCTTCGTATGATAGCAGGTCTTGAAGATATAACAAAGGGGGACATTTTTATAGGTGAGAAAAAAGTAAATGATGTTTCCCCTAAAGATAGAGATATAGCTATGGTATTTCAAAATTATGCTCTTTATCCTCATATGAATGTTTATGAAAATATGGCTTTCGGCCTCAGATTGAGGAAATATTCAAAAGACCAGATTGATAAAATGATTAATGACGCAGCAGAGTTACTCAGTATAGGCCATTTACTCAAAAGAAAACCTGCAGAACTTTCAGGAGGTCAGAGGCAGAGAGTAGCCATGGGAAGAGCTATAGTCAGGGAACCACAGGTTTTTCTTATGGATGAGCCTTTAAGTAATCTGGACGCAAAACTTCGTGTTCAAATGAGAGCTGAACTTCAAAAGCTTCATCACAGACTCGGCATAACTACTGTTTATGTAACTCATGATCAGACAGAAGCCATGACTCTTGGAGATCGTATAGTAGTGTTTAACGGCGGAATTATTCAACAGGCAGATACACCTCTTGTACTTTACAGTAAACCGGCAAATAAATTTGTTGCCGGGTTTATAGGAAGTCCGTCCATGAATTTTTTTGATGTGAAAATTTCCTCTAAAGAAGGCAACTTATATCTTGAAGGTGATAAAATTTATCTGAAAATTCCGTCCGAATTTACATCTCAACTTAAAGAATGGGTTGATAAAGAAGTTGTATTCGGAATAAGACCTGAAGATATTTATGACTGGGAATTTGCCAGGGAAAAAAATGAGGATACCAGTCTTAATGCTGCTGTAGACGTAACGGAACCTATGGGTTCTGAAATATATGTTTATCTTACTATTGGTAAATATACAGTAAATGCAAGAGTTGACGCCCATTCATCCGTAAGAGTGGGAACAGAGCTGAAAGTCTTTTTTGATATGAATAAAATGCATGTTTTTGATAAAAATACTGAAAAGTCGCTACTTAATAAATAAGAGGAGTTTTTGTAGTTCAAAGTCTGCCCTTAAGGTACTGTAAGAAAATAACTCTGGCAAATTATGGTTTTTCTCCTCGCGTCACGCGTTACGCGTTACGCGTCACGATTGTAAATATGATAAGGTTATTTTTTTACAACCCCTGAGATTTATAAAAACTCTGAACTATAAATATTAAACTATAATGAGAGGAGTTTTTCTAGTTCACAGTTTGGCTTTAAGAT
>JBEHWO010000064.1:0-22494 GCA_040217695.1 Vulcanimicrobiota bacterium
GACAGAGAAATAGAGTTACATAGAATTATCGTAAATAATATGGCAGAAGGGGTCTGTATTATAAGGGAGTCCGACGGAATTATCATTTATGCCAATCAAAAATTCGAAAAAATATTCGGCTATTCTTCAGGAGAATTAAAGGGGCAACATGTTAATATCCTTAACTATTCAGAAGGAACAAAAAGTGCTTATGAAACCTACCTTGAAATTGCAGATAAAATAACAGCTCACGGCGAGGCAACCTGTGAGGTTCATAATGTAAAAAAAGACGGAACCCCCTTCTGGTGTAAAGCTACTACATCTCTGTACAACCACCCTGAATACGGAAAGGTTTATGTGGCAGTTCAGGCAGATATTACAGAAAGTAAAAACATAGAAGAAGAACTTCACAGAAGTGAGAAAAAATACAGAGAATTGATAGAACTTTCCATAGAAGGTATATGGATGATTGACTCTGAAGGTTATACAAACTTTGTCAATTCTTCCATATGTGACCTGCTCTGTTACAGTAAAGAAGAAATGCTCGGGAAACATCTTTTCTTTTTTATGGATGAATCATCTATAGAAACAGCAAAAATGTATCTAAAAAGACGGTCGGAAGGTATTGGGGAACAGCATGAATTTCAATTTCTAAGAAAAAATGGATCCTCTGTATGTACACTTATTTCAACTGCTCCTGTTACAGATGACGAGAGAAACTATAAAGGTGCCATTGCCTTTATTTCTGATATAACAGAAAGAAAAAAAACAGAAGAAGCATTAAAAGAAGCTATGTTCAAATATCAGCTTCTGTTTGACTCAGAGACAGATGCCGTAATTCTTGTTGACAGGGAAACATGTGACATACTTGAAGCCAACAAAGCATGTCAGGACATGTACTGTTACAGTAAAGAAGAACTTCTGTCTATGAAACATTTCGAACTGTCAGCAGAACCTGAAAAAGCGATCTCTGCCATAAAAGAGCTTTCCATGCTCTTTTTTCCTCTCAGATACCATAAGAAAAAAGACGGTACAATATTTCCTGTTGAAGTTATGTGCAACAAATTCAACCTTAACGGACGGCCTGTTATGCTTGCAGATATAAGAGACATAACGGAAAGGGTAAAAATGGAGGAAGCTCTTTCCTACAGGTTTCTTGTGGAAAAAATTCTTGCCGATATAGCCGGAAGATTTATTAATGTAAAATCTTCCGATGTTGACATGGAATTAAAAGTCTCTCTCAAAACTATCGGGGAATTCTTAAATTTCGATAGAACCTATATTATTTTATTTTCACCTGAAACAGGTGACTTTATTAAAGCCATAGAATGGATTGAAAAATCAATCGATTCTTATATAGAAAAAGATTTATTTCTTTTATCCATAAAAGATTTTAAATGGGTTTACAGTAAATTGAAAAAAGGTGAATGTATTCTTGTTCCGAAACTTTCAGACCTTCCCGCCGAAGCCGAATATGAAAAAAAATTCTGGTCAGGCAAACAGATAAAATCTCTTATTGCAGTTCCTATGATTTCAGGTGAGAAATTATCAGGATTTCTGGGTTTTTCCTCCATAAAGAAAGAAAGAAACTGGAAGCATGACGATCTGAATTTTATAAGACTTTTAGGAGAATTTTTTACAAATGTTCTGGAAAGAAAACGTATGGAAGAAAAATTGCGTAAAAATGAAGAAAAACTTAAAAAATACTCGGAATTACTGAAAGAGATGGTAAAAAACAGGACAAAAGAGCTTGAAGATGCCCAGGAAAAACTAGTCCGTCAGGAGAAACTTGCCGTTCTGGGTAAACTCGCCGGAAGTGTTGGTCATGAGCTGCGTAATCCACTTGGAGTTATTTCCAATGCAGTATATTATCTGCAGATGGCTTACTCATCGGCAGATGAAAAATTGAAAGATTATCTTTCTATTATATCAGAAGAGGTAAAAAAATCAGATAAGATTATAAGTGATTTACTGGACTTTTCCCGTATCAAATCTATTGATAAAGTGAACATATCTTTAAATGAAGTATTTTCCGAACTTTTCAGAGTCTATCCTGTTCCGGAAAATATTCAGGTAATAAATAGAATTTCTACTGAGCTGCCATGTATATATGGAGACAGAAATCATATAATACAGATACTCGGAAATTTAATAATAAATGCCTTTCAGGCAATGCCGGCCGGGGGAGTCCTCACAATGGACGGTGAAGTTTCTCTCTGTGGAGTCAGAGTCTCTGTGTCAGATACGGGCTGCGGTATTCCAAAAGACAATATAAATAAAATATTTGAACCTCTTTTTACGACAAAACCCAGAGGTATTGGCCTGGGACTCTGTGTATGTAAAAACCTTCTGGATGCAAACAGAGGAAAAATAGAAGTGGAAAGTGTTGAAAATAAAGGTGCCGTTTTTACAGTAACATTACCTGTGAAAGAGGTGGGATGATGAATATTCTTATAGTAGACGATGATCCAATGATGATAAAAACGCTTTCCGATATTATGAAGCTGCAGGGTTATGAAGCAGATGATGCCACATCCGGGAAAGAAGCATTATCCAAGTTGAAAGATAAAGAATTTCACTGTGTCATAAGTGACATCAAAATGTCAGGTATGAGCGGCCTTGAATTATACAGGATTATAAAAGAAAATTTCAGTCATATTCCTGTAATACTTATGTCTGCCTACAGTTCCGAGAATATTATAGAGGAAGCCCTGTCAGAAGGTGTTATAACAGTTCTTACAAAACCACTGGATATAAATCTCATACTGAATTTTCTCTTTTTTCTTCAGAAAGAAAAAACTGTTGCCATTATAGACGACGATCCGATATTCTCATCTGCCCTGGAGCATTTATTGAAAATAAGAAATTATAATATTACCATGACAAATGACCCGGAAAACCTCTTTGACGTAATTACCGACAGAACAGATGTAGTGCTTCTGGATATGAATCTGGGAGGGACAGATGGTCTTCAATTATTTATAAAGATCAGGGAAAAATTTCCTCTTTTACCGGTTATACTTATAACAGGCTTCGGGGAGGTTATGTTTGAAAAGATAGAAAAGGCTATTACAGCAGGAGTGTTCGGCTGTTTTTACAAGCCTTTTTCAATAAAGGAACTGTCTGAGTCTCTTCTGAATATCAGAAATAATGAACTTATAAGGTTTTTCAGAAGAAAGGGGTAGTAACGGTGGATATAAGTAAAAAAATCCTTATAGTTGATGATGAATCTAATATAAGAAGAACTCTGGGCGATATACTCACGTTCAGAGGATATGAAACAATCTCTACAGATACAGGTAAAAAAGCACTGGAAATGGCGGAAAAAGAAAAGCCATGTCTTGTACTTCTGGATATGAAGCTTGAAGACATGTCAGGACTGGATATATTAAAATATATTAAAGAGAAATTTTCCTTTATGGAATGTATAATACTTACAGGTTATGCTAGCCAGTCTTCTGCTATAAAAGCAGTTAATCTGGGAGCCTATGGATATATTCAGAAACCGTATGAAATAGAACAACTCATCATAATGATAAAAAGAGCCATAGAAAAGATAGAGTCAGAGGAAGCGCTCAAGGAATCTGAAAATAGATATAAAACCCTTTTTGATAATGCCAGTGATGCTATTTTTATTCATGAGCAGGAAGGAACCTTTCTGGATGTAAATCAGGTGGCCTGTGAAAGACTTGGTTATACGAAAGAAGAATTGCTGAAGATGAAACCTCTGGATATAGATACATCTGAATATGGTCTTTACGTAAAAAACAGAACCTCTCAGTTGCTATTAAAAAATCAGATGTCTTTTGAATCTGCCCACAGATGTAAAGACGGGACAATTATTCCTGTAGAAATAAAAAGCCGTATTATTGAGTACAGGGGGAAAAATGTCATTCTGAGTGCTGCAAGAGATATTACGGAAAGGAAAGAATCGGAACAGGAAAGGGAAAATCTTTATAATCAGCTCTTTCAGATACAGAAAATGGATGCTTTAGGACTTCTTGCAGGAGGTATTGCCCATGATTTTAATAATATTCTCTCAGGTATTATAGGCTATTCAGAACTGGCACTCTGTGAACTGGAATATAACAGTCCTGTAAGACTATCTATTCAGAAAGTTCTTAAATCAAGTAACAGAGCAAAAGAACTGGCAAGGCAGATACTTACCTTCAGCCGTCATGATATTGAAGAAAAAAAATCTATGAAACCTGTTTCCGTTGTCAGAGAAGCCATAGCCTTTATAAGAGCCACTCTTCCTTCTACGATTCAAATAAAAGAATCTATTAAATCTAAGAAATATATTAAAGGTGATCCGGGCCAGATATATCAGGTAATCTTAAATCTCTGCACGAATGCAGGCCATGCAATGAAAAACATGGGAGGAACTCTTGAAATAAGTCTTTCTGACACAGAACTTTTATCTGAAGACATACATCCTTATTCTGAACTCAAACCGGGAAAATATATAGAATTGTCTGTAAAAGATACGGGCCATGGTATGGGGAAAGCAGTTCTGGATAGGATTTTCGAGCCTTTTTTTACTACAAAAGAAAGAGGAGAAGGAACAGGTATGGGCCTTTCTGTTGTTCATGGTATTGTTAAAAATCATGGAGGTTTTATTACTGTATACAGCGAACCGGAAAAAGGCACTGTTTTTAACATATTTTTTCCTTCAGTTGATGATACGGAAACAGTAAAGGAAGAGACCTTTGATACAGTGCTTTCAGGGAAAGGCCATATACTCATTGTAGATGATGAAAAAGATATTGCTGCCCTTACAGAACAGATGCTTGCAAAACTCGGTTATACTGTCACTGCAAAAACATCTGCTCAGGAAGCACTTGATACGTTCAAATCCAGTCCACATAATTTTGATCTTATTATTACAGATTATACCATGCCGGAACTTACAGGACTATCTCTTTCCTCTGAAATATTAAAGATTCGTCCCGATATGCCCGTAATAATCTGTACAGGTTTATTTGATTCTCCTACTACGGAGAGATGTGCAGAAACAGGTATAAAAGAAATACTTGAGAAGCCTGTAGGAATAAAAAAACTGTCCGAAACTGTACAGAAATGTATAAAGGATGGGAGAGAATAATGTATATTTTAAATGCCATAGTCATGATTCTGTTTTTAAAGTTTTTCTACCTGTATTTGAGGAATATGTATGAGTAAAGATAATAAGGAAAAGACACTTAATAATTTAAATTCCACCGAATATAGCAATGAAAGAGAGAACGATATTACTCTTCTGGATACTCTGATGGAAAAAGAAAATATGTTCCGACACATATTCGAACATAATTCTGCCGCTCTTGCCATTATTGAAGCAGATACAAAAATATCCATGGTAAATGAAGAATACTGCAAGATAAGCGGATATAAAAAAGAAGAAGTTATAGGCATGAACTGGACAGAACAGATACCTCTAGGAGATATGGAAAAATTGAAAGAATATAACAGATTGAGACTTTCAGGTAATAAAGAGGTGCCGGAAAAATACGAATTTACCTTTTATCATAAAAACGGTGAAATAAGACATGCCCTTATGTCTGTTTCCATGCTTGAACACAGGAAAATAATAGCTTCCTTTATAGATATTACAGAAAGGAAACGGGCAGAAGAGGATCTCAAGGCCGCATATCTGAAACTGAATGCCATATGGGATGTTTCTTCCAGAGCCTATGCAGATATTAAAACCATATCAGATCATATTCTTTCTTCAATTGTGCTTATAACAGGAAGTAATCTGGGGTTCTACGGTCTTATGAATGAAGATGAGTCGGTAATGACCATTCATTCCTGGTCGGGGAAAGCTATGGGTAACTGTTCAATAGTAGATAAACCATCTCAATTTCCTGTTTCCAGTTCAGGTGTCTGGGCAGAGGCTATAAGGCATAGAAAAGCTTTTATAATGAATGATTATGCTTCAGACCATATTGCAAAAAAAGGACTACCTCCGGGACATGTGAAATTGACCAATCTCATGGTAGTACCTTTCTTTTTACATGGAAAGATTACATCTGTTGCATCTGTTGCAAACAGGCAGACTCCGTACAACCAGAAAGATGCTGAACAGATTACTTCTTTTCTGGAAAGTATAAATGCTATTGTAGAAAGAAAAAAATCCGAAGAGGCCCTGAGAGCAAGTGAAGAGAAACTTAAAAATTATACAGAAAAACTGGAATACATGGTAAGGGAAAGAACAAAAGAACTGGAGGAAGCAAGAGAGAAAATTCTTCGTCACGAAAAACTGTCTCTTCTGGGAAAGATGGCCGGCACAGTGGGACATGAAATAAAAAATCCTCTGGGAGTAATATCCAATGCAGTATATTTCCTTAAAATAACCCTCTCCAGTGGAGATGAAAAAACAAAGGAATATCTTGATATTATTAATTCGGAGGTTGCAAAAGTAAATAAGATAATATCAGATTTAAAAAATTTTTCAAGGTTAAAGACTGTATCAGACAGAAAAGAAATTGAACTTTCTTCTTTTATTTCAAACATGTTAGAGAGACATGTTACTTCCGGAAAAATAAAGATTAATACAGAACCTGTATATATAACTGTAGATCCTGTACATATGGAGCAAATGTTATTAAATCTTATAACAAACGCATTCGATGCCATAGGTGACGGCGGAGAAGTTACAATAAGTGTTTTTCTGCAAAATAATTATACTTATCTGTCTGTAATAGATACAGGATGCGGTATATCGGAAGAGAAAAAGAAGAAGATCTTTGAACCTCTTTTTACTACAAAAGCTAAAGGTATGGGATTGGGGCTTCCTGTAACAAAAGAACTTGTAGAAGTAAACGGAGGAACAATAACAGTGGAGAGTACCGAAGGTAAAGGAAGCACTTTTACTTTAATATTTCCGGGAGGAAGTAAAAATGAATGAGCATGTAAAAATCCTTATAGTAGACGATGAATTTTATATAAGAAAAACCCTTTCAGATATATTGAGTTTTTATGGATATAAGGCTTTCTGTGCTGAAAATGGGAGAGAAGCAATAAAATTTGTCACAGACAACATGCCTGATATGGTAATTCTGGACTTAATTCTTGATGATATGTCAGGACTGGATATATTAAAAGAAATAAAAAATATAGAACCTTCTATTGAAACCATCCTTCTTACTGGAAATGCTTCACAGAAATCTGCCATTGACGCTATTAATTTCGGAGTCTATGGATATATGCAAAAACCATTTGATGCAGATAATCTGATTCTTATGATAAAAAGAGCTGTTGAGAAACAGAAGATTATGAGAGATTTGAAATACCGGCTCAAACTGGAAGAGATTATTACCGGCATATCAACAGCCTTTATAAATGTTTCTTCCCATATGATTGATAGAGAGATAAAAGAGGCTCTTAAAACAGCAGGAGAATTTACGGGAGTGGAGAGATGTCATTTATATCTCTATGATAATCTTACTGTAACAGGAGGGTATGAATGGGACAGAACAGGTATGGAACATAGAATAGAAGAACTGAAAGGTACCGACCTGTCTCATTATACATGGACAGTGGAAAAGTTTAAAAAGGGAGAATATACGATTATAAATAATATAAACGATATACCTCAAGAGGCTTATAATGAAAAAGAAGCCTTATTAAAAAGAGGTATCAAATCAATTCTTTCCATTCCTTTACTGTCCCATAAAAACCTGATGGGAAGTCTTGGTTTTACATCATTTAAAGAAAAAAACTGGAAAGATGAAGATATAAACCTTCTTAAAATGCTCGGAGGTATTTTTATTCAGTTAATGGAAAGAAGTAAATCAGAAGAAGCTCTGAAAGAATCTGAAAAAAGATATAAAACTCTGTTTAACAGTGTAAACGATCCTATTTTTATACGTGATTTTAACGGCACTTTTCTTGAAGTAAATGATATTGCCTGTCAACGTCTCGGTTATAACAGAGAAGAATTCCTCACTATGGCACCGAAAGTTATAGATCCGAATTATTATTTAATAGCCTCTGAAATAATGGAAGAATTGAAGAAAAAAAAGCAAACATCTTTTGAATCCTCTCATATAACAGGAGACGGACAGGTTATACCAGTGGAAATAAATTCTACTGTTATTGATTATAAAGGGAAAGAAGTAATTCTATCAAGTGTCAGAGATATTACAAGAAGAAAAAAGGCAGAAGAGAATCTTATAAGAGAAAAAGAAAATTTAGAACAGACAGGGAAAGAGCTTGAAATTGCCTATAATGAGCTGAAATCTGCCCAGTCAAGAATTCTTCAGTCGGAAAAGATGGCATCTATAGGACAGCTCGCTGCAGGAATAGCACATGAAATTAATAATCCTATAGGATTTATAGGAGGAAACCTGAGATCCCTTGAAAAATACATAAATAAATTCCTTGAATTCATGGAAGCCCAGTCAGACGTTATAAAGGAATTTAAGACAACGCCATCTATTGAGGAACTTTCAGGAAAGAGAAAAAAGTTAAAAATCGATTATATTACAGAAGACATAAAAGAACTTATAAAAGAATCTCTTGATGGTACAGAAAGAGTAACGAAAATAGTCCAGGATTTAAAAAGTTTTTCAAGGCTTGATGAGGGAGCCGCTCTCAGGCATGCAGATATAAATGAATCTATTGATCGTACATTGAACATAGTATGGAATGAAATTAAATATAAAGCAAAAGTAATAAAAGAATACGGAAATATACCGAAGATATCATGTTATCCACAGCAGTTAACACAGGTATTTATGAATTTACTTGTAAATGCGTCTCAGGCTATAGAAAAAGAAGGTGAAATTTTTATAAAAACATGGTATGAGAACAACTCTGTATGTATATCCATAGGAGATACGGGATGCGGCATAAAAGAAGAATATTTAAATAAGATTTTCGAGCCTTTTTTTACTACAAAAGAAGTCGGCGCAGGCACAGGCCTCGGCCTGAGTATTATCTATGATATAATAAAAAAACATAAGGGAGATATTACGGTGGAAAGTACAGAAGGGAAAGGGACTGTGTTTACTGTGAAGATACCGGTAGAAGTGAGTCGTGAAAAGTGAAAAGTGAAAAGTGAATGGTGAAGGGTGAGCAGTAGGGGCGACCCACTGTGGTCGCCCGGTATCGGTAAAACACGCATCACACATTACGCATCACGAAGCACCCGTCACGCGTTACGCGTCACGATCCGTCACAACAGGAGAAATAATTTATGAACGAGCCAGTAAAAATTCTGTTTGTAGATGATGAGAGAAATGTTCTTAAAGCCATAGAAAGGCTTTTTATGGATGATGATTATGAAATACTTACTGCAAATTCAGGAGAAGAGGGACTTTCTGTTCTTGAAAATGAATATCCTGTTCATCTGGTAATAAGTGATTATAAGATGCCGGGAATGAACGGAGTGGAATTCCTCCGGCATGTTTTCCGTAAGTGGCCCGATACTGTAAGGATTGTTTTTTCAGGTTATGCGGATACTGCGTCCATCGTTGAGGCAATAAATGAAGGGCAGATATATAAATTTATACCGAAACCGTGGAATGATGATGATTTAAAAATTACTATAGCCAATTCCATAGAATGGTATTGTCTTAATAAGAAAAACCTGAAACTTGCAGAGGAACTCAGAGAAAAGAACAGAGAACTTATGGACTTGAATGCAAATCTTGAAAGGATAGTTTCAGAAAGGACCTCTGAACTTATATTTCAGAACAGAGTTCTTTCAATAGCTCAGAATATACTGGATCTGTTACCTGTAGGAGTAACAGGTATAGATATGGATGACATGATAGTACAATGTAACAGGAAAGCAATGGATTTTTTCGGAGATACAGGAAGGATTATGATAGGTACAGACAGAAGGGATATATTTGAAGAAGATTTAAATAATTTTACAGACAGAGTTATCCGGAATAAATATCTCCGGGAAATAATGTTATTAAACGGTAAATCTATTAAAATCAGTGGCGTATTTATGCAGAGTCCTGACGGACAGGAAGGGATTATACTGGTTTTTGACGAAGTATATTAAATCTTTAACGAGGTGTGAAAAATGAATGAAACTTCTATGCTTCCCAAAATATTGATTATTGATGATGAATTAAATATATTAAGAAGCCTGAGAAGATTGCTGGAAGATGAAGGATTAAATATTACGACTGCTTCTTCAGGTAAAGAAGCTATGAGAGTAATGAATGACAAAAAAGACATTGCTGTTATTGTTTCAGATATGTGCATGCCCGGTATGACAGGGGTGGAATTACTTGAAGAGGCAAGAAAGATATTACCTGATACAATAAGGATAATGCTTACAGGTTATTCTGACATAAAGGTTGCCATTGCTGCAATAAACAGGGGCGGAGCTTACAGATATATATCCAAGCCATGGGATGATGAGGAATTTATCTGTGTCATAAAAGATGCAGTTAAAACATATGATCTCACTAAAGAAAACCAGAGGCTTTCAGAAATTGTAAAGAAGCAGAACGAAGCACTGAAACAATGGAATATGAAACTTGCCAGAATAGTACAGGAACAGACTGTAGATATCGTGGCTAAAAACCAGAGATTGAAAGAAAACTTCGATGATACAATCATAGCCTTTTCAAAGCTTCTTGAACTGCGTAACACTTCTATCAGAAATCATTCCAAAAATGTCTGTGAAATGTCTGTAAAAATAGCAAGAAAAATGAACCTGCCGGAAGAGGAAATAAAAAATATAAATATAGCTTCTCTGCTCCATGATATAGGGAAAATAGGTCTCAGTGATCCTCTTCTTACGAAAGATTTCGATGATATGACAGCGAGAGATATGAAAGAATATATGCTTCATCCAATAAGAGCCCAGGCAGTTATTGATCCTGTAGAAGATCTGAGAGATGCGGGAATACTTATAAGACATCACCATGAAAGATTTAACGGACAGGGTTTTCCTGATAAATTGATGGGCAAAGATATACCTTTGGGGTCAAGGATTATTGCGGCTGCGGATTTTATGGATAGAACCATGGGAAAATTCAGAGGAGATAACGTAATAAGATTTGCTATGAGCAAATTAAAAGAAGAACTTGTAAGGAAATTTGACCCCCAGCTATATCATCTTATTGAAGAAGCAGCAACAGAACTTTATCATGAACAATTACCTTCTCCGAGTATTCTTGAACAGGAATTGCATATAGAAGATTTAAAGGCAGGAATGACTCTTTCAAGGGATATTGTAAGCGGAAGCGGCTTTCCTTTTTTATGGAAAGGTACAGAACTGAATGAAAAATATATAAATGCCATAAAACGTTATTCTATACTGGATCCTTCAAAGGAAGGTATTTTTATAAAAACAAAAAAACAGGAGAAACCCGCTGAATGAAAATAATTTCCATAGAAGAAATAACAGAAGATATGGTCATAGCACAGGATATATACAGTTCTTCTTCCCAGCGTCTTGTGGCAAAAGGAACTGTTGTAAGTGATTCTTTAAAAAAAAGCCTTCTTCGTTATAATATAACCAGGGTACCCGTAGAAGAAGCAAGAAAAAAAAGAGTATTTTCAAAAGAAGAAGTAGAAAAAGCAGAAGAAGCAATAAAAGAAGAAGTTCTCAGGAGATTCCGTGGATTTCCTTCTGACTCCATGAATATCCTTCTGTTCAATGAAATTTTGAGAATAGAAGCAAGGGAGAAACTCGATAGTGAATAAAATAAACACACTTAAAATAAAGGATCTTCCGGTGTTTCCCGATATACTGCTGAATCTCAATCGTGTTCTCCACAGCAAATCCGTTACTATAGATACAGTAAACACTATAATTGAAAGAGATCCTGCCCTTACTGCAAAAATTCTTAAGCTTGCCAATTCAAGCTACTACGGTCTTTCATACATGGTAGGCACACTGAAAAAAGCCATCACTGTCCTTGGCTTCAATACAATAAGAAATCTTGCAGTAACAGTTTCAGTATCAGGCATATTTACCGCAAACACCAGCCGGTCTGTTGATGTTCAGAAACTATGGCATCACAGTATCGGCTGTGCCATTGCTTCGAAATCACTCCTTACTGGAAAAAATCCTCTTATACAGGAAAAAGCTTTTATGGGGGGTATTCTTCATGATATTGGCAAGATAATTATTCTCCTTAATTTTCCTGAAGATACAAAAAAGATCATAGAGAAGATAAGGGGGAATAAACTATTAACAGAGAGTGAAGCAGAAAGAGAATTACTCGGATTTGATCATGCCGACCTTGGCAGTTTTATTGCAGAGAAATGGCATTTCCCGAAAGAACTCGCCTGCAGTATAAGTCTTCATCATAATCCGGAACAATTCCCTTCCTTTACCGGTAAACTGGAAAACAGAGAGGAAGCAGAATTACTCGTATACACTATATATACAGGCAATCAGATAGCAAAAGCCATGGCTTTAGGCACAAGTTCCGATCCTCTTGTAAGTAATATTAATCCCACTGCATGGCAGAAACTCGGCATAACGGAAAAAGATTTACCTTCAGTTATATTGAAGATAAAAGAAAATTTTAAAGAGGTAATTGATTCGTGGAATATGTGAGCAGTAACCAGTTATCAGTAACCAGTTACCAGTTATCAGTTACCAGTTATCAGTTACCAGTTATCAACTTATATGAGAATCGTGACGCGTAACGCGTAACGCGTGACGGGTGGATCGTGATGCGTAATTTGCGTGACGCGTGATACGTGATGCGTGTTTTACCGTTACCGGGCACCCACAGTGGGTCGATCCTACTCACTTTTCACGACTCACGACTCACTGCTCATTGCTCACAGGAAAAAGTAACTTTATTTCTGTTCCCTTTCCTCTGATACTTTCTACCCTTATTGTGCCTTTGTGATTTTTAACAATTCCATAAACTGCGGCAAGTCCGAGGCCTCTGCCTGTAAATTTTGTAGTAAAAAAGGGATCGAAAATTTTGTTGATAAATTCTTCCTCTATGCCACAACCTGTATCTTTTACAGCCAGATACGCATAAATTCCTTCATATTCTCTTTTAATATGACATTCAGACAGATAATCTCTGTTACAAGCCATAGAACCTGTTTTTACCGTAATAATTCCTTCTTTATCCCCGATAGATTCAGAAGAATTGATAACAAGATTGATAAGGCTCTGCCCTATTAATCCCGTATCAACCATAACCTGAGGCAGATCCGATTGAAAATCGTATATTAATAATATCTTTTTAGAAACAGATAATTTTAATAATTCAGATACTTCTTTAACCACATTGTTAATATCTTTTCTCTCCGGTGAAGACTGTCCATGGCCTGAATAATCCAGTATTTTTGAAGTTATAAGAGAAGCTCTTTCACAGAGATTTATAATTCGGCGATTATTTTCTGCCAGAGTGGAATTTGCAGGGATTTCCATCAGAGACATATCGGCACAGCCGATGATTCCCATAAGTATATTATTAAAATTATGGGCTATTCCTCCGGCCATAACGGCCAGACTTTCAAATTTCTCTTTTTCTCTGACCATTTGTTCCATATATCTCATATTCAGATGAGTGGACACTCTCGCTATTACTTCTTCCTTTCTTGCAGGTTTTATAATATAATCCACACCTCCTGCTTCAAATCCCTTAAGTATACTGGATATATCAGCAAGAGCACTCATAAAAATTACAGGAATATTTTTACTTTCCTCTTTTGCTTTTAATCTCTTACATACTTCAAAACCATCCATTTCCGGCATTACAATATCCAGGATAATAATATCAAATGTTTCATTTTCCAGGAATTTCAATGCCCTCTGTCCGCTCTGGGCCACAAAAATTCTGGCATTAAAATCATCCAGATAATCAAAAAGAACACTCAAATTTGCCGGCTGATCATCTACAATTAAAATCTTTGCATTTCTGATAATATCGTTATTCATTATTCATGACCCAGTTCCATCTCCCGGCTCTATATCTTTACTGATATAATTTTCCAGCAGTTTATTTACCCTCTCAAGTTCAAATCCGTCAATTAAATTTTTCACTTTTTTATAAAAAGGTTCATATGAGTTATCCAGAGATTTAACCCTTTCCAGCTCCTTTTTCATAGCTTTGAAATCACCTTTTTCACTTATATGAAACAGATTTTTCACAATATCCGCCGGTATCCGGATGTTATCATATTCAGGCGATTTCCCCTTGAATGTTGTATCAATGTCTGTGCTTATTTCTCCTTCATGACAGTCCCTGTCAGCAGTTATATGAGGTACCAGTTCCATTTCAAACCAGAATTTACTTCCTTTACCGCATGTGCTCTCTACATTCAGCTTACTTCCCATAAGCTCTGCCAGTTCACGACTGATAGAGAGCCCGAGACCGCTGCCTTCGGTTTTTTTCAGATGTCCCGATAATTGCTGAAAAGGGGAAAATATTATATCCAGATTTTCTTCCGGTATTCCAATCCCTGTATCTTCCACCTGAAATCTAATATTTTTATCCTTTTTGTTCACTTTTAGACCTATACTTCCGTAATGAGTAAATTTAACGGCATTACTGAGAAGATTAAGTAAAATCTGGCTTATCTTTTTCTCATCCCCTGTTACATAACCCGGTAAATCATCATCATATTCAACATTGAAGAGGAGATTTTTCTCCATAGTCTTCACTTCTATCATACGTTCGATCATATGGAGCATTTTTTTCAGGTCAAAGGGATATTTCAGAATTTCCATTTTTCTGGCTTCTATCCTGGAAATATCCAGTATGTCATTAATTAAGGCCAGTAAATGAACACCGCTTTTTTCTATGATACCTATTCCTCTTTTCTGATTTTCTGTCAATTTTTCATCTCCCATAAGTAACCTGGCATAACCCAGTATGGAATTCAGAGGTGTTCTTAATTCATGACTTATATTGGACAGAAGTTCACTTTTAGCTCTGTTTGACGCCTCTGCAACATCTCTTGCCATTGTATGTTCTATTAATTCCCTCTCTGCTTTTTTTCTCTCAGTAATATCTTCAACCATCTCTATTGCTGCTTTTATGGTTCCATCTTTATCTCTGACAGGCGAAGAAATGATTCTGTAAGTTATCGTCTTCTCCCCTGCCGGTGTTTCAGTGAATGACTCATAAACCTGTCCGTCCTGAAGTGTTCTGTATGTCGGGCAATAAGAACATATATTTTCCCGGGGAGGATTATTAAATTTTTTATAACAGACAGGTTTTGCAGAAACATCTATATGAGGGAACCATGATTTCATCTGTTTATTCAAAGCGAGTATCTCCATATCAGGGCTTATGAGTGCCACACCTATGCCTATATTATCAACAAGACCCCTGTATTTTTCTTCACTTTCTTTTAACATGTCTTCCGCTTTCTTTCGTTCGTTTTCTTCTCTGTTTCTTTCCAGTCTGGCATTCAATACAGGCGCTATGAAGCTTGCAATAACTTCAAGGAATTTTATATCTTCTTCTTTATAATCTGTCTCCCTGTTTGCCAGAGCCAGCAGTCCTGTTGTTTTATTCTTATAAACAATGGGAACTGTGACAGCTCTGAAAATAGGTATATGACCTTCCGGAACAGACAGAGGTACATTGGAACAGAGTGTCTTCCCCTCCATAAGAGATCTGCCCCAGATACCTCCCCAGTGTTTTCTGTAGAAAATAATATGTTTATCCGGCACCTCACATACATCCCATATACGCCCTATCATAGAGGAAGGCACAAAATCTCCGTCATCATTGATAAATCCAAATAATCCATATTTACTGTCCAGAGATTTCAGGATAATATCCAGAACCTCTCCGTATATGTCGTCATCTTTAACGGTAAGGAACACTCTGGCTATAAGATTTATAACATCCAGTTCATGTTCTGATTTCTTTAAAACTTCCTCCATATGTTTACGTTTCGTAATATCCACTCCGAGAATGGAGAACATTTTAACATGACCTTCCCTGTTTAATATGGGATTTACATGATTATACATATGAACTCCCATTCTCTCATCTTCAAACCTTAATATTTCCCCTGAAAGAAGGGCTTTATTCATCATTTTCAATCTTTTTTCTCTCACATGCGCCGGTAACAGTTCATAAACATTTTTGCCTTTTATATCATCTGCTTCACATCCGAGCCTTTTTGCCATAGTTTCATTTGCAATAATAACAGTGCCTTTCGTATCCATTAAGAAAAAGGATTCCGGATTTCCATTTATTATAATACTTAATATTTCTTCGCTGTTTATAAAATTGTCTTCTATTTTATTTAATTCCCACGGCATTTCTCCTGATTTTTTTTGCTTTTCCTTCATGGCTCTTTTCAATGCAAATCCCAGCCGGTACAGACGATTTTTCAATATATAATCTGCAGCGCCTCCTTTTATGGCTTCAACTGCAGCCTCTTCTCCCGGAACTACTGATATAAATATAAAAGGTATGTGAGGGCACTTATTTTCCACTATCTTCAATATTTCCATAGAGTCAGAACCGGGAAGAATATAGTCAGAAAGGATAATGTCAAAGGTATTTTTCTCAATGGCAGAAATAAAATCGTTTTTTTTATTTACAGTGGTTATCTCAAAATCAATTCCTTCTTCCAGAAGAACTTCTCTGGCCGATCCTGACGCAGACAGTTTGTCTTCCAGATAAAGGATATGAATAGCAGACATAACATTATCTCCTTTTACCATTTCATAACCCGTAATGCGTGACGGGAGAAGCTTATGCACACAATACTATGAGAGTGATCAGGAAATCCCGGTGTCACCCGTTGTGATCCATCGCCATAGCAATCATCTCGGATAATTCCTGAATACTGTAGGGTTTCTGGATAAATTTGTATCCGTCGTCAATAATCTCTCTGGCTTTTCCCGTAAGGCCATAGCCGGTTGAAAGGATAACAGGAAGAGAACGATTGAGTTTTTTCAGTCCTTTTATACATTCTCCTGCGCCCATTCCGGGCATAACAAGATCTATAATAACCAGGTCAATATTATTACCGAATTTTTCATAATAAGACAGGGCTTCCATTCCGTCTCTGGCAATTACAACTTCATAACCAAGGCCTTTCAATGCACGGGAAATAATATCAAGAACAACACCTTCGTCATCGACAAGCATGATTGTTCCTCTGCCATGAATTAACTTATCTCTTCTTTTTTTCTCCGTAGCTCTTCCGGCGTTGAAAGGCAGATACATATTAAAAACAGTGCCTTTATTTACTTCACTGCAAACTCTGATACCACCGCCGTGATCTTTTACTATTCCGTAAACCATGGCAAGCCCCATGCCTGTGCCTTTCCCATGTTCTTTTGTAGTAAAAAAAGGCTCGAATATATGTTCCTGTATATTTTCCGGTATACCGGTACCAGTATCAATAACAGAAAATCTCACATATTCACCGGGAGTAAGTCCTACATGGGTAAGGCAATATTTTTCATCAAGATAAATTTTTTCTGTTTCCAAAATCAATTCTCCGCCTTCCGGCATAGCATCTCTGGCATTTACCACCAGATTAAGTATGGCCTGCTGCAGTTGCCCCGCATCGCCGAGGACTGTTGCCTTATCAGTATTTAATTTTGGCACAATAGTAATATTCTCTTCAATAGTTCTGTTCAAAAGGGTTATGACCTCTCCGACGATATCGTTTAAATTGACTCTGCTGTTTCGGCGTTTTACTTTTCTGGAAAATCCCAGTAACTGTTTTGTCAGTTCTGCTGCTCTTTCACCTGCTTTTTCTATTGTAAGAGCTGCTTCATATACAAGTTCATCGTGTCTGGCTTCCAGTTTGAGCATATTCGCATAACCGAGAATACCTGTGAGAATATTGTTAAAATCATGGGCAATACCTCCTGCAAGCTGGCCTATAGCTTCCATTTTATGTGCCTGAAGAAGCTGTGCCTCAAGTTTCTTTCTTTCCGTAATATCTCTTACGACACTGAAAATACACTCTTCGTCATTGAGGTTTAAAATATTTGCTGACATAAGCACAGTAACAGGAGTGCCGTCTTTTTTCCGAAAATTTACTTCCATGCCTGTTACTTCTCCCGAGGTTTTTAATATATTTATCAATTTCTTTCTTTCCGACGGTTTTGTCCATATATCAAGTTCCAATGATGTCCTGTTTGTAACTTCATCCTGAGTATAGCCATGTAATTTTATAAAACCACGGTTTATTTCCAGGAATTTTCCGTCAGAAAGCCTGGTAATAGACATAGAATCAGGGCTTGTATTGAAAGCTTTAAAGAATTTTTCTTCACTCAAACGAAGTTTTCTCTCTCCTTCTTTCTGTTCGGTAATATCGGTATTGGTTCCGACCATTCTCACAGAATTGCCATCTTTATCACGTTCCACGACTTTTCCTCTCCCCCTTATCCATTTCCATTCTCCCGATTTTGTTTTAATACGATATTCTATGGTAAGAAAATCTTCTTTATTTTTAAAATGTTTATTCAGTTTATTTATAATTTCTTCACGATCCTGTTGATTAACCAGTTTTATCCAGTTTTCATAGTCCGGAGGAAACTCATCCGGTTCGTAGCAGAGCATAGTATAATATCGGGGACTGAAATAGGCAGTTCCTGTAGCTATATTCCAATCCCAGTATCCGTCATTGGTTGCTTCAAGGACGAGTTTCAGCCTTTCTTCACTCACCCTCAGGGCTTCTTCTATTTTTTTACTTTCCGTTACATCACGGGAAACTCCCATAACAGCCAGTACGTCCCCTTTTTCATTTTTCAGAGGTACCAGATTATTACTCAGCCATACATCGCGGCCTCCGAGATGATCTTTATTTTCAGTGCGGACAGGCTGACCTGTCTCAAAAACTTTATCCAGAAAAAACTTCTGCCTCTCTGCCAGTCCGGGAGGAAACAGCTCAGACCTGGGTTTACCGACTATTTTTTCAGGAGTGGTTCTAAGCTGTCTTGACGCATAGGTATTTACAAATTCAACACGGTCTTCTTTATTAATGACAAAAATATTGTCTTCTGCCGCTTCTGTAAGAGTTCGATATTTTTCTTCACTTTCCTTAAGAGCCTTTTCCATTTTTTTCCTTTCCGTAATATCTGTCAGCATTACTGCGAGCTGCCCCTTCCGGGGTATATAAGCAATTACATCTGCATATTTACCGGTTCCCCTGTAATAACCCTCAAAACGGGCAGGTTTTTCTGTGAGAATAACCATTCTGAACTGTTCAAACCAGTATTTTCCGGCTCCGGGAAATAGTTCCAGAAAAGTTTTCCCTGTAACATCAGCTTTTTTAAGGCCCGTAAATTCTTCAAAAGCAGGGTTTACATCCAGAATACGATAATCACCGGGAATGCCATCGGAAATATAAATAATCTCGCTGAGTACAAAGGAGTTACTCATTTCATTGAATAAGGACCTGTAGGAAGAAAGATCTTCTTTTCTTTTTAAATTATGTTTTTCTGTCATATAAATCGTGACGCGTGACGCGTGACGCGTGACGCGGGGTAAGATAATTAAACGTTATTACTGCTCTGAGCATAAGCATGTAATAAAGGTTTTCCTCCCGTTACGGGCATCACGAGAGCATATATGTATTATTTATGCTTACCTCAGTAATTACTATCTGGCCATTGTTTAATTTTAGCTCATTTTTCAAAAAAATCAAGTCATTAAAAGGTAAAATTGTAAGTAAAATTACTTACAATTCCATTGATAAGGATAGTGTTTGAAACGACAGGTAGTTTCACTTTTACTGGAAATTATAATTAATTTCATAAATCTATTAATAGATGATGGTGTTGGGTCATGGGTTAAGAAGCTCCAGAACCCGGCCCCCGGAACCCGAGACATTTAATTAATTTTCATTTATATATAAAATCACCTGTCATTTTTCAACAGAATCACTTACTGTTGCTTAAAAAGTAAAAAAATGGTATAATCAGTCTGATACCATGTGAAATACATTAAAGCTATGACTGTTGTGTTTTCACCTGCAGGCTGATAAGACAGCCCGTAACGCGTAATTCGTTACGATTTTCATATAAATAATACAGTGTTATATGGTGGGAAAAAATTTTTAGGAGGTGTGTGGAGGTGTTTTATAAAAAAATTTCAACTATCCTTTTAGTATTAATCATTTGCCTGACCTGCAGCGTCAGTGCACAGATGTGTGCGGCACCGGTAGATTTGAGCAAAGGTACTGTCATACCGTCAGGTTCTATTTCAGTATCACTTGATGGCAGAAAAATCCATCCTCAATTATTAAAACAGGATGGTGTAATTTACATAAAGGCAGACGAACTTCTAGGAGCCCTTGGATTTAAATATAGTTATGACAGAGACAATAAAGTCATAAAAATAAGCGGCGTATCCATGCCTGCCTGGAGGACAGGGTATATAAAAGAAGATGGGAAAACTCTGATCTGTTTGCCTCTCCTTGAAACTCTGTCATTGCTGGAAAAAAGATATCTCTACAGTGATCTCAACGGGAAAGACGTCATTTCTATAAGAACAGACGATTATTCGGATTATTCACCTGTAATTTACTATATACAGCCAAAATCCGACAATCCTCAGACTGCAATATCTTCAGATGATTCCAAAAATAATATTAATATTAATATTAATAATACTCCGAGCAATCAGCAGACTTTAAATCAGAATCAGCAATATTCATCAGGAGGCGGCTACTACTCAGGCGGAGGTTATTACGGAGGAGGACTTCCCAATGTTCCCGGCTACAACAGTCCTATTACGTCTGTTCCTGACCTTTTAGCAAACTGTCAGTACAACAACGAAGTAAGAGGCTATGGCTTGAGGACAAGACTCGGCTTTTTCTCTGTCTACGGTGTGGAACCACAACCTTTCGGGACAGGTTTCCCCTATGCGCTGGGAGGACCTGTTTATAATAACTGGTGTCCATCTCCTTATTATCCTCCTGTAATTTATTCAAATCCATGTTCTCCAAACCCATGTTCTCCTTTAAGAACATGGTAAGAAAAAAAATCGTCACGCGTGACGCGTAACGCGTGACGTGTTGCGATTTTTTGTTTTCAGTCAAAAAATTACATGGTAAAAAAATTTTCCCCTGGAATATTTACTTATTTGATTTATGCGTGATATCTATATATAGATAACTACAGCTTTGATTTTTTCAGAAACTTGACGTTAAGGAGGTAAGGAAATGGGCATAGGAATAGGAAACAGTGTAAATAACAGCATGATGGTAAATAACTATTTCGGAGGAGGTTTCGCTTCCGGGATGGGAGGAATGATGGGAGGAATGAATCCTCTCCAGATGCTTATGCAGGGCCTTGGAGGTTTAACAGGCGGTCCCTGTCAGCCTATGGATATGATGGGCATGGGCGGCATGGGTGACATGATGGGCATGGGCGGTATGGGTGACATGATGGGCATGGGCGGTATGCCGGGGATGATGGGCGGCATGGGTGATATGATGGGCATGGGTGGCTTCAGCCCTATGGCAGGCAACTGTGTTGGTAATTTTCTCGGCATGCAGCAGAATCCGATGATGCAGATGATGCAGACGATGATGCAGATGATGCAGATGATGATGCAGATGATGGGCGGAGGAGCTAATCCCTTTATGGGTGGCATGATGCCAGGCATGATGGGCGGTATGCCAGGTATGGGCGGTATGCCAGGTATGATGGGCGGTATGCCAGGTATGATGGGCGGTATGCCAGGCGGCGGAGCAGGAGCCTATGCAGGTATAGGACCTGACGGACAGCCCTACGCAGGAGCTTATGCAGGCGGAAATAATGCAGCCCAGGGAGCTCAGGGGGGACAGCAGATTCAGGCCGGAGATGGAAACCAGGGAACAGTAATACGCAAAGGAAAACCGATAGGAGCAAATATAGCGGCAGCCTTCGATGCAATGGACGCTGCAGCAAAGAGAGACGGTATAAATCTTACAATCACATCCGGTTTCAGAAGTCATGCCCAGCAGCAGGCTTTATGGAATAAAAATCCGAACCCGAAAATGGTGGCAAGACCGGGAACAAGTCAGCACGAAAAAGGAAACGCTCTCGATCTCGGCCCGCCCAGCGCCTATGGGTGGCTCAAGCAAAATGCACCGAAGTTCGGCTTCAAAAATTATCCTCCCGAACCATGGCATTATTCTACAACAGGACATTAAAGGCGTAATACGTGATGCGTGATGCGTAATGCGTAATGCGTGATGCGTGATGCGTGATGCAACAATAGAAAACAGAGAGGCGAGTTCATGGCCTCTCTGTTTATTTATGGCGATTCCCTAGTTGTAAATGGTAAAAACACCTGTATCGTAACGCGTAACGCGTAACGCGTGACGGGAGGTTTGTGATGCGTGATGCGTGATGCGTGATGCGTGAACCGTTACACAGGTTGGGAGTTGAAAGCTGAGGGTTGAGAGTTTAATGAACCTCAACTATAAACCTTAAACTATAAACCCTCTTCACGTTTCACTTTTCACCCTTCACCCTTCACTTTTCACCCTTCACCCTTCACCCTTCACTTTTCACCCTTCACCCTTCACCCTTCACTTTTCACCCTTCACTTTTCACCCTTCACTTTTCACTTTTCACTTTTCACCCTTCAC
>JBEHWO010000065.1:0-22299 GCA_040217695.1 Vulcanimicrobiota bacterium
GCTTTTATCTATGCAGGAACCCCTTCAATATGTGCAAGTTTATGGGATGTTTCCGATATATCCACATCGGCCTTTATGGAAAAATTTTATTTTTATCTGAAAGATCATAATAAGTCAGAAGCTTTAAGACTTGCCCAGATAGATATAATGAAAAAATACAACCATCCCTTTTTCTGGGCTCCTTTTATTCTCACAGGTGACTGGAGGTAATGCTATATATCCATATGTTCCCTGTGCCAGACTTTGTCTTTCAATCTCTCATATACGTTATATACAATGGGGCATATTGCACAGCTTTCTATTACACTGGTCATTTTTAATGTAAAATGTTTCGTATGAAGAGGGGGATAAGCGGCACAGGCATCAGGCCTGTACTGGTAGCAGGAACACATGTTATTTTTGAGGAAAGGGCATGGATCTGCTCTGAACATATATTCTTCTTCAAATTCCATTTTAAAGAGATACTTTTTTTCAAAATCCTTCATAGATATTCCGAGTGAATGTGATAAATCCTCCATTTCTTCAAGCTCAAAACATGGGCTCATTTCTTTACAGCAATTTCCGCATTTGGTACAATCTATTTCTGATGCCACTTCTTTATAAATCCTGTGGACCATCTTATCAACGATCTTCGAAGAAATAGTACAGCACAGTAAAAAAGAACGAAATTGCCAGTTTTCATCATTATGTTTTTCTGATAGTTTTTTAATTTTTTTAAGATTTAATTCCATGGTATTTTTCTCTTTTCCTGAATTTTAATTCCATTTACATTCTAACACTTTCCAATGATATATTATAGTTATTTTCATATAAATTTATAAATAATTAACATCGTGATGCGTGATGCACAGGGATATAAACCTGTCACGCGTTACGCGTTACGCGTCACGAACACTTAAATTCTAATAAATTATGATACACTTATGTCGTTGAACAAAAAATTACCCATAAAAATTTTCACAGGCCCGTTGTCAGGCCTGTGAAAAATTTATTAATGTATATAGAAGTTTAATCTTACGCATTACGCTTTACGCATTACGCATTACGCTTTACGTATTAATAACAGTAATGATCTGCCTTAAAAGGCCCTTCAGGAGATATTCCTATATAATCTGCCTGTTTTTCCGTAAGTAATGTCAGATGTGCTCCCAGTTTACCCAGGTGAAGTCTTGCAACTTCTTCATCCAGTTTTTTATCGATCCTGTAGACACCTGTCTTGCGTCTGTTAGTCCAGAGATCGAGCTGTGCCATAACCTGATTAGTAAAACTGTTAGACATTACAAAACTGGGATGTCCTGTGGCACATCCGAGATTTACGAGACGGCCTTCTGCAAGTACATATATACAATGTCCGTCAGGGAATATATATTTATCTACCTGTGGTTTTATATTTTCTTTCTTTATACCGGGCCAATTTTCGAGTTTATCCATCTCTATTTCATTGTCAAAATGTCCTATATTACAGACTATGGCCTGGTCTTTCATCTTTGACATATGTTCTGCAGTAATGACATTACAGTTACCTGTAGCGGTTACATAAATATCTGCAATCGGAAGTGCATCTTCTACAGTAACAACTCTGTAACCACACATAAGAGCCTGTAATGCACAGATAGGATCAACCTCACTTACCATTATCTGAGCTTTCTGTCCTGCAAGTGACTCTGCCGAACCTTTTCCTACATTACCGTAACCGCATATCATGGCAGTTTTCCCGGAAATCATTACATCTGTAGCACGTTTGATGGCATCTACAAGGGATTCGCGACATCCGTAAATATTATCGAACTTATTTTTTGTAATAGCATCATTTACATTTATGGCAGGGAACAACAATTCTCCCTTTTCCATCATCTGATAAAGTCTCTTCACACCTGTTGTTGTTTCTTCCGATACACCTTTACAGTCTGCTACGAGACGATGGAAGAACTGAGGATCTTCACCAAGGCTTTCACGGAGAACGGAATATACAATAGCAAGTTCTTTATTATCAACTTTTTCATGCAGCAGAGCGGGATTTTCTTCTCCGTAATATCCCTTATGAATGATTAATGTAGCATCTCCACCGTCATCTACAATAAGATTGGGACCTTTTCCACCGGGCCATGTGAGAGCTTTTCTGGTAAACTGCCAGTATTCTTCCAGTGTTTCACCCTTATAGGCAAATACAGGTATGCCTGCTTTTGCTATGGCAGCAGCGGCATGATCCTGAGTGGAAAATATATTACATGATGCCCATCTTACATCCGCTCCCAGTTCAACAAGGGTTTCAATGAGAACTGCTGTCTGAATTGTCATATGAAGACTTCCCATAACACGAACACCTTTTAAAGGTTTTGACGGGCCGTATTTTTTTCTTGTCTCCATAAGTCCAGGCATTTCATGTTCGGCAATAATAATTTCCTTTCTGCCGAAATCTGCCAGGTTAATATCTTTTACATAATAATCTGTCTTAACCATATTAAGACCTCCTCTTAAATAATATATGAGAATCGTGACGCGTGACGCGTGACGGGTCTATTCTAATCCATAGTTTTAATCAAAAATTAACAATCAATCCAGTGGTTACAATTTTTCTATAAAAGGCTCGTAAATAATTACGGGGTTTTCATTAGGTGAGATAAAAAACTCACCGCACTTAACAAATTCTTCCCTTTCTGCCAGTTCATTCATCACAATATCTGTAAGACCTGTACCTGTTTTACAGTTTTTTGCCACCCATGGCATGACAAGAAAAGCTGTATTAACAGTTTCACCTATTATATCAGGTCTTTCATAATCAGGATGTCCCATAAGACCGAGAAAAATATCGCCTTTATGGAGAGTGATTATCAGCCCATGCATATTGAGCAATCTTCTGCTCTCTTTAGCTGCTTCCAGTGCTCTCGCTTCATGATTTATGCCTGTAAAAAAACCAAGAAAACCATCTCCTATATATTTTACAGGAACTCCGTCAAATCTCTTCACTGCTTCGGTAACTGTATAATGGATAATATTCATCCATAAAGCAAGTTCCTTCGGTGCCATTAAAGTAGCTTTACCGGCAAAACCGTTAATACCGGTGCAGAATACAGTGGCATTAAATGTGTCTGTTTCCGCCATAGTTCCTCCCAGAAGCCATTCAACACTTACACCGAGCAGTCTGGACAGTTCTACCAGAACAGAGATATCAGGGGCATTCTCTCCTCTTTCCCATTTTGACACAGCCTGTGCACTGATCTGTAAAGCGCCTGCAATATCTGTCTGTTTCAGCCTCCTTTTCTCACGGGTTGTTTTAATTCTGGAACCGAGTTTTTTTAAGTCCATAATATTTCCCTGTGTCTGATAACATTATAATTTAACATGAGAGTAAAAATCAATAAAGACATAGTTGATTCCTGTAACGTGTCTCTTGTATAAAAAATTTGTCCGCTCATCTTTCTATTTCTGTTTATCTCTATGCCAGACTTTATCTTTTAATCTCTCATATACATTAAATACAATAGGACATATAGAGCAATTTTTTATTACTCTTTCCAGTTTGGCAGTAATATGTTTTCTCCGGAGATGGGGATAGGAAATACAGGCTTCCGGTCTATATTCATAACATGAACACCTTTTATTTATAAGAAAAGGACATGGACTTGTATTAAACATATATTCTGCTTCTTCCAATGGAATTTTAAGTATATATTTTTTTTTAAAATAGTCAATAGATATTCCCAGAGAATTTGCCATTCTTTCAATTTCTTCCATATTTAAAGAAGGCCCGAGTTCCATACAGCAATTTGCGCATTCGGTACAATCTATTTCCGAAGCAATTTCTTTATATAAATTCCGAAACATTTTATCAATTATTTTAGAAGAAATAGTGGAACTCTGTAATAAAGAAGCGAATTCCCAGTTTTCATCCTTATTTTTTTTCGAAATCTCTTTAATCTTACTGATATTTATTTCCATTAAAAATTCTCTTTATTTACAAGCTTTTTATAGCTTCTGTACTCATGTATGGCAAATCCTGAAAAAGAGTCATATTCAATTAATTTCTTTTTTGCTTCTTCCATAACTGACTTCATGGTCGTCAGGCCGGTAGATGCAAAGGTGAGATTCTCTTCAGTGAGAGGTTTTGTTTCAAGTCCTATAAAAACCTTTTTGTTCTTTAAAGAAGCATAAGCTAATTCATTCTGTGCAAGTGCTATAATTCCATTATTCCCATATGCTACAGTCCTGTAATCCATAATAGCAATGTTATCAGTCACTTCTATTATATATTCTACGAGAGGCTTTTTCACTCCGCCAACAGTCACAGTTCTTATCTCTTTCGTACATGGATCGGGAGAATCAAACCAGAAAGGAATGGCCACACTGAATGCAAGACCATTGCCGGAGGTTTTATCCGATATTTTCGTGAGAAGTTCAATATAATTTTCTAAAATCCATCCCTGTTTTTCTGTTTTAAACTCCGGCAAAAGATATGGTTCTATATCATATTGAATACCGTAAAATTTTTCGCAAGTTTCTGCCTGTTCATTATATTGAATTATCTCATCTACTGTTTCCAGAACCGAAGCATGATATTCGGGGAGAGCATAATCCTTACTGCCGTCCAGGGCATAAACTCTGACATTTATAACAGAAATATCTGAAATAAGTCTGCCAATTTTATCTGTTTTTATAGTAAAATCTCCCGGTATCTGCAAAAATATACAGGTAAATTCTTCATGAAGGACGAAGGATAAAAATTCCTCCCTGCCAGTTGAACTCTCAAGTATCTCAGATGTATTCCATACCCAGAGAGCTTTTTCCAGGGTCTTTCCATTGGCATGCCTTATTTCTGAAGATAAGAGGAAAGAAATTATAAATATTATAAAAATAATCCTGAAAAAATTCAATGATCTTACCTTTTATACCATCAGGAACTGTAAGAAAATAACTCTCAAATTATGGTTATTGTCTTCGCGTCACACGTGACGCGTTACGATTGTAACTATGATATGGTTATTTTTTACAACCCCTTATTTTGCAATATAATTGACTATTACATAATACTCACCATAAATAAGAAAACCACAGACAAAAACGAATAAAAAAAGTAGCAGTTCATTCCAGTTGTCTTCCCAGTAAGTACCGTCAAACATTGACATCAGATCAGGTTTGGCCCAGAACCAGATAGCTTTTAAAAAGCCTTCCCAGTTGCTGAAAAAAATCCTCCCTATCAATAAAAAGATAGGAATATTAATGATAATAAGAAAAACAATCTGTAATATTCTCGTATTATCTGACATACAACCACCCTTTCTGTTATAAAGCTATTGCTTAACTTTCTGTACCATACCGGCAGCAGCCAGTTCATAGATTGCTTTTCCTACATCAAAATAGGTCTTACCTGATCCTTTCATTACATCTCTTACAGTTTTCTTTTCATCCAGATGAAACAGTATATATAAATATTCTGACTGCACTGTAACTATGGCAGAGTTAGATAACTGAACCTTGAAGATGTCATCGAGTGATTTTACAACTTCTCTTATCTTTACAAACTGTTCCTTTCTATTCAGAACTTCTGTCAGAAGTTCATGGGTAGGAGTCTTTATTGTTCTTTTATCAGGTGTTTCTCCGGCATAAAATCTTCCTTTTCCCATAACCCAGTTTACAGATTGATAGAAAGCTTCTTCACCTGTAATCTGCCCGTAAACACAGTGGGTTATATCACCGTTTTCCACATATATATCGCCGTCTTCAAGGGGAGATTTAATGGATAATTTTCCTGTAACCTCGCAGGAACAGAATTCAACAAGCAAATCGAACATATCGAGTATTTCCAGTTCAAATCCGTCAAATCCTGTCAGTTCTGCTTCTTTCGGTTCCTTAGTCTTATTTACAAATTCATCAAGGAGATATGTGACAACTTCCGATTCTATAGGTGTACCACCCTGGGAAGCTTTCCTTATACTTTCCAGTATATTTTCATAACCTTCCTTCTTTAAAACATAACCTGCCACACCGGCTTTGAGTGAATTCAATACAGTCTCTCTGTCAAGGTCCTGGGAACTGAGAACTATTATTTTTGCAGACGGCATGGTACCTTTTATCTTACTTATTATATCAATACTATTTTTATCCGATACTGCTATATCCATTAAGATCACATCGGGTTTTTCCTGTGGTTTATTAAGTTTTGAAAGACATTCTTCACCTGTTGAAGCAGATGCAATTAATTCTATATCAACAGAATTTTCTATAGCTTTTCTGCAGGAAAGACTCTGTGTGGCAGAACTTTCAACAAGAAAGACCCTTATCTTCTTATGGGTGTAAAACTCTTTTTTCAATTTATTCAATGAATCTACAATATTCTTTTTTATTCTTCCGAGAAGATCCCATTTCTCTTCTTTTTCAACGGGTGGAAATTTTATGACAGCAGGCTTTTCTTCTTCCATAGAAATTACCGACATAAGATCCTTCTTGAGTTCTTTCGCGGTCTGATATCTATCTTCCACTTCTTTTTGAAGGGCTTTTATCAGTATTGCTTCGAGTCTGGTTGAAACAGAGGAATTTACCCTTCTTACAGGCTTGAATTCAAAAGGCATTACAGGCATGGTACCGCTTACGAGATGATAAATAGTGGCTCCGAGAGCATAGATATCACTTCTCACATCCTGTATACCTGAATATTGTTCAGGCGGAGCATAACCTACTGTCCCTATTGCTGTCTGACGTCTTGTCACTCTATCTGTTGTTTTCGCAGTACCGAAATCTATAAGGATTATTTGATTATCTCTGGCTCTGAGCATTACATTATCAGGTTTTAAATCCCTGTATATAATTTGTGGTTTATTATTGTGAAGATAATCCAGGACATCACATAAAGTAAGAGCCCAGTTAACAACTCTGTCTTCCTCGAGAGATCTTTTTCTTTCCTTTTCCATTATGGTGAGCAGATCATTACCGGGAATGTAATCCATAACAAGATAATATTTATCGTCTTCGAGAAAATAATCAAGTACATGAGGTAAAGCAGGATGACGTAATCTTGCAAGAATTTCCACTTCAGACTTAAATCTTGTTATTCTGTAATCTTTTTCCTCATCTGACAGTGAATCGAAATACAGGAGCTTTACGGCACAGATACAGTTAAGCCTCTTATCAAGAGCCGCATATAATTCACCCATGCCTCCCTTTTGAAGAGGTGATATTAATTTGTATCTGTCGCCGAGTATTATCTCTTTTTTTATTTTATCTTTCGGACAGAATTCCAGGCTGGAAGAACAGGAATTACATATTTTTGCTTTATCATCATTTTTGTTACAGCAACTGAGACAATAAATCATATTAAATCACCATTATTCTTTAAAGATTTCGTGACGCGTGACGCGTGACGCGTGACGCGAGCAATAAACCGGGAAAAGTTCTGATACCAACCATAATAAATTCTTTATATAAAAATTTAGTCCTGTCAAAAACAGGAATAAAATTCAAATTATCCTGATTATTAAGAATTTGTCTGACTATCCCGGTAAAAAGTAAACACACCAAGCCCCATTACGGAAGCTAACATACCCATAATACCTGCAGCTTTTACTATCATGGCAACACCTTCTATAGATCTGAGACACTTCAGTTCAGCACATAGATAAACCCAGTCATGGACTACTCCGTCTCCTCCGAGCAGGGGAAGTTGCTGGTAAGGTGCATCTGCCATATAAATAGAAATATTTATAAAATTTTCAAAAAACCAGAAAATACTGAAGAAAAAAGCACCATAATCTTTCTTTCTAAAAAAATATATAAAAAAAGCTGCAGGCACAAAAAGCTGTCCCACAGTTCCACCGAAAACATGGATAAATTCATTTCCTGTCAGAGCAAGGATAAAATGTCCTGCCTCATGAAAAGCCAGATTTACATAATCCAGGAGGCCAAAATACATTTTCTGTGTAAGATAAGGAATTAAAAGAATTACCATAATAACTATAACTATAATATGCCAGAACATATGTTTTTTTTGATCGGCAACATACATAAGTTCATCTCCTTATGATAAAAACATGATAAATTCAGTTTATCATTTTTTGTTTTTATTTTAAATATGTTGCAGATAAATATATTTGTACGGGATAAAATAACTTGACAATGTCACATTTAATAAAATAGCAATTGGCAGTTAGCAATTAGCTATTAGCTGTTAGCTTTCGAGTAATAATAAAGCTAATCGCTAAAAGCTAATCGCTAATAACTATTTTATCAAAGCAGGTAATATGACAATATCAAGATAAATGCTATAATATTATAATCAGTAAAAATTACTTATATAAGGAAGGGAATAAAAAACATGAATTTTACCGTAAGACCTGCAAAAAAAGAAGATTACAGAGGTATATGCGATGTATTTACAGAATTAGATTCCGTCCACCATGAACTGTTACCGGAGGTTTACTGTGAGACTCAGGGGCCTGCCAGGTCGGAGGAATATATCTTCAGTATCATTGATAATGAAGAGGCAGCCATTTTTGTAGCAGAGAGTGATAAAGAGATTATAGGTCTGGTTCATATTTATATACAGGAAACTCCTCCATTACCTATTGTAGTTCCCCAGAAATACTCCATGATTGATAACCTGATAGTAAAAAGTAAATTCAGCCATTCAGATGCAGGAAGAATACTCATTGAAAAAGCCCATGAATGGTCTTCAAGTAAAGGAGTAAAACAGGTTGCCCTTGTTATATGGGAATTTAACACAGGTGCCATAGAATTCTATGAAAAACTCGGTTACAGAACAGTAAGCCGCAGGATGGGCATATCTGTTAAAGATGTGTGATATGTTTCCTGCGGCTCACCGGACAGGCAGACTACTAAAAAATATTATATGTATTATCATATACAACCTGCATATACCATGACATGGATATATTTCCGCTGCTGGTGCAAGAATACCATGCCTGGCAGTACAGGCAGGCATTAATACCAATGTTATATGAAGTTCCCTGTGTAATGTCTAACGTACCATGAGAAGGTTCGTTAATTGTAATGGTGTGATTGGAAATATCTTTATGTTGGGCCATATATGATGAATCATCAAGGCTTATATAATAGCTGACCATGGTATTCTGTAATACTTGAGAATGAACTCCTTTATACCAGGGACGTTCCTTCTTTAACTCTGGAAGATTATCGGCCTGACTATTATAATCTGCTTTTCTTGGTACATTACACCAGATTGAATTAAACAAAATACCGAATATTACCTCTACTGTTGTAAGCAGCTTTAATGCTGCTGATTCTTTTTCTTTAATATAGAAAACCTGTCCCATAGAAGAAGAAAAGATAACTTTCTTCTTATCAGGATTAATGATTTTTTCTATATCTTTTGCATACTTCCATGCCTGATAAGAAGTAATACGTTCAGTAAGTGACCAGTTATAGAGATGACGGCACATACTCAAGGTATTTTCTAATTTACTTTCCTGGGATTTAGTTGGATATATACGGTATTTACATGAGCTTTTCATACTTATCTTCTCCTCTATATATTATAACAGAAAAGAGCTTGTATTTATAGCTTCGAACTAATTCAGATTATACGACGCAACTCCACATTCATCTCCCTCTAAGCCTTCAGCTATAGAGGGAGTATTCTGCGGTCTTTATGATAAAAAAGACTGCAGCACTCCGGGCATTAAACAGTCTTTGAAATTATTTATTGATGCAGGAGACAGAAAAGGTGAGGCATCCTGTTATTACTATCAGGCTAAAAAAGTTTATATGAGTTCAGAGAACCCGGATAAAGCCATGGAAATTCTGGATGAATCCATAAAAATTTGTGATGAGACAGGTGATGAGCTGCTCAGAGGAGACTGTTATTTCCTGAAGGGAAGAATTTATGAAAATGAAGGTTATTATGACAGGTCCGCAGAGAGTACAGGGGAAGCTCTGGAAATATATAAAAACCGGGGAGATATAATGAGTGTCCTGTCATGCTATAAATCCCTTGCAGACTTATGCAGGGCCGGAGGCTCTCTGAATGAAGCTTTTGAATATCTTGAGAGAGAAAAGAAAACAATAGATGGATTGGATCCTGATAAAATAAAGGATTTTTCCGGTAAAGAAGAGGGCTATCTTTTCCGAAAAACCGCTGAAATTAAAAGTAAAGAAACATTGATGATGAATTATTATACTGATACAGGTTACCTGTACTATATGATGGGGAAATATGAACAATCCATAAAAAGTCTTAAAGATGCTATAGAACTTGGTAAAAAACTGGATCCAAATATCAATCCGGAAGTGATTGTTACTTACTGGTCTATGGGAAATCTTTATCTCTGTATCGGTCAGAAAGATATGGCCTTAAAATATTATCTTGAGGCTATGGACAGGGATAAAGATAATCTTTCTATTCCTCTCGTCATTGGAAACTATAAGACACTTGGCAATTTTTATCTATGGGAGATGAAACAACATGATAAAGCATTAAATTGCTACGAAACTGCTCTAAAAAAATCGGAAGAGATAGAAGATAATAAGAGAAAAAGCATGTATATAGCTTCCTGTCTTACCGCTATCGGAAAAACTTATGAAGAGAGATGCGACTTTGATAGAGCCATAGAAAAAATGGAAGAAGCCAGGAAGCTCTATGAACAATCAGACGATGATTTCGAGAGAATGTTTATTTACGATCAACTCGGCGAAGCCTACCAGAAAAAAGGAGAGAAAGAAAAAGCCCTTGCCTGTTACAATAAAGCCCTGGAATATGCGAAGCACAGCAAAGTGTCCGATCTTATTTCAAGTGCTTACAATTATCTCGGAGATTTTTATTTTGAGACAGAGAAATATGATATGGCAGAGGAAGCCTATATTAATGTCATTAATACAGAAAAAGAGGCACGGAATACATCACTCATGTGGGCATATTACTATTCTCTCGGCAAAACCTGTGAAAAACAGGGTAACCTCCAGGAAGCTTACAATGCCTACGATAATTCCATAAAAATAATAGAGACTATGAGACAGGAACTCAGAGTGGAAGAATTCAAAAGGGATTTTCTGGAGGATAAGATAGAAGTTTATGAACATATGATACATCTGCTCATAAAAATGCATCGTGAGAAAGATGCCTTTAATTACAATGAAAAAGCCCGTGCCAGAGCATTTTTGGATATACTTGCAAATCAAAAAATAGATATTCATCATGGAGTCAGTAAGGATTTAATTGCAAAGGAAGAGGAAGTGAGAACCAGAATACAGTATCTTTCCGGCAATATAAGAGAGGAAAAAGAAAAACCTGCCATAGCACAGAGAAATGCTTTTATCAATGAGACCGATAGTGAGCTCGGAAATCTCAAACGCGAATATGAGCAAATTCTTAAACAGATTAAACTGGAAAATCCTGAATATATGACTCTCATAAGCGTTAATCCCTTATCTTTAAAACAGATTCAATCATTGCTGGACAAAGACACAGTAATAATCGAATATTTTCTCGGCGATACAGATTCTTATGCCTGAGTAACAGGCCATGATACTTTTAATACTATCAGTTTAAACCATAACAGAAGAGACATAGAATCTCTTGTAAGATCATATCGTGAGACAGCCTGTGAGCATATAACTCCTGAAAAAATAAAAAGTAATACATGGAAGGACACATCAAAAGAACTTTATGATATACTCTTTAAAGAAGCGGAGAAATATACATCAGGTAAGAAAAGGATTATCATCTCCCCTCACAGAATACTTAATTATCTTCCGTTTCAGGTGCTTTCCGACAGGGAAGGTAACATGCTTGTAGAGAAATTTGAAATATCATATCTGCCTTCGGCAAGTATTCTGAAGTATTGTCGGGATAAAAACCCTCTAAAAAAAGAAAGTCTTCTTGCCTTTGAACCGGGTGATGTAAAAATCGATAACCTTCCTCCTCTGGAAGGCGCTAAAAAAGAAGTTAAATCCATAGCTGCTATGTTCTCCAGAAAGGAGATACTGGCTGGTAAAGACATGAGAACAGATACTTTATATAAAGACGGGAAGAATTATGATATATTGCATTTTGCCACTCATGGAATATTAGATTCATCATCTCCCCTGTTTTCTTCTCTCATTTTTTCAGACAGAAGACTTCCCGTTTACGAAATATTCGACCTGAATCTGAAATCTTATCTTGTCTGTCTGAGTGCCTGCAGGACAGGCATTTCGGAAGAAGCAAACGGTGACGAACTGGTAGGCTTAACCAGGGCTTTTATATATGCAGGAACGCCTTCAATATGTTCGAGTCTCTGGGATGTTTCCGATGTGGCCACGTCAGAATTAATGGAAAGATTCTATTTTTATCTCAAAGATAAAAACAAATCCGAAGCGTTAAGACTGGCTCAACTGGATATTATGAAAAAATACAATCATCCTTTCTTCTGGGCCCCTTTTGTATTAACAGGAGACTGGGAATAATAACGGTGAGTTACCTTGACAATGTCACATTTAATAAAATAGCTAATTAGCAATTAGCTATTAGCTGTTAGTTTTCAGTTAATAATTAAAGCTAATAGCTAAGTACCACACCAGGTAAATCAGTAACCATTTTATCAGCTTCTGCCTGACAGGCTCTTACAAATAAAAATAATTTGCCTTATATAATTTGTTTTACAGAAAATAAATTAACCCCTAGTTAATTTCTAATACTATAGAAAAAACGAATTTTTCTTCTCCAGAGCCTGCCAGTCAGAAGCTTTTTACGGATACCCTTTTACCTGTTACGGTACTAAGAACTAAAAACTAATAACTATTTTATCAAAGCAGGTAATATGACAATGTCAAGTTACCCGGGATCGTAAACGTTAGCGAAAGTTCCATAAAAACTATATTAATAGTAAATATTACCCATCACGATAAATGACCGGATTATTTCTTTTCAGAGAGAGCCTTCATGGCTTTTTCTCTATTTTCTATAACGAAGTAGTGATTCTCTTCTAAAGCTCTATCAAAACACTTAATGGCTTCTTTATACTTCTTCAGTTCATAGAGAGCATTTCCTTTGTTATACAGGGAAAAAAAATCATCATCATCAATCTCTAACGTTTTATCAAAATATATAATTGATTTTTCATACATAGCAGATTTATAGAGAGAATAGCCCATATATTTTAAAGCATCTTCATTTTCAGGAACAATTTTCAGAACTTTATCAAAACATTTAATCGCTTCTTCATATTTTTCAAGGTTAAAAACTAAAATTCTGCCTTTCCATTCCAGGGCATAACTATCTTCAGAATTAAACTTGAGAGCTCTATCAAAAGCTTCAACAGCTTCTTTATATTTATCCCTTCTGTATAAAAAAATTCCCTCTGTATATTCCTTGTCTGTTAATTTAAATTTTTCAGGCAGAAGTTTTAAAATAGCTTCTTTTTTACTTTTCGTATCCTTAAAATCCAGGTTGATACAGATTTCCAGTACCTTATCATAAGTTTTTACAGCTTCTTCATATTTACCTGTTTTATATAAAACATTTGCTTTACCATAACATGCATAGGCGTCACTTCTGTTACCGGGGCTTATAGATTTATTATAACATTCGATAGCTTCTTCATACATTCCCTGGGAGGAAAAAATATCACCTTTGGCACACCAGGCATCTATAATTTTAACATAGTGAGGATTAATCTCCAGCACTCTGTCATAACATGTTATGGCATCCTGATAATCTCCATATAAATTTAAAGCTTCTCCTTTATTATACCACCCTTCCGGGTCCTGAGGGTTAATATGGATCGCCCTGTTACAGGATTCGATAGCTTCTTCATATTTACCCATTTGAACTAAAAGACGGCTTTTCAGTTTCCATACATATGCATCTTTATCATTAATTTCAAGAGCTCTGTCATAACATTTAAGGGCTTCTTCATATTTTTTCATACCATAAAGAACATCGCCCTTCCTATACCATGCTCTGGCACATTTATTATCAGTTTTTATGGCTCTGTCAAAATAATTCAGTGCTCCTTCAAGATCTGAATAATTAGAAACGGCGCTATCTCCTGCATTCAACAATTGCTCTAGTGAAAAAGCATGAGTTGCTGACACAGAAGGAAGCGAAACTGGCTTTACCACAGTGGGAGTCGGTGAAGTAAAAACTACAGTCGGTGAATTTATAACATGAGCTGTTTTTGCAGGTTTATTACATCCATTAAATATAACGGCAGTTAAAAGTAATATAATATATATCTCTCTTATCATAAAAAAACATATTCAATTATAATCTGGAAAATCCTTCTATAACCCCTGTGAAAAATTGTCTTTACTGCTCACGACTCACGCTTCACACTTCACTTAAATTCTAATAAGTTATGAAATACACTATAATAAATTACAAAAGTCAGTGAGAATAAAAAGACATATTTCTGCGACTGATATATTGAGGAGGATTTTTAATGAATATAAAGGTGAGCATAAATAATACATATATGCTATCGTGACACGTGACGGGAGGAAAACTTTTATTACATGCTTATACGCAGGCCAGTAAAAGACTGACTGGCAGAACTGAACGAATAAAAAATAAAATTAAGGAGGTACCTATAAACATGGCGTTGAATAACAGTACAGTCCGGCAGATTACGGGCAGTGTCGTAGAAACAGAAGAACTGTCCGGAAATACAGGAGATTTATGTTATATTATACCGGAGGATAAAGACAAAGAGCCTGTAAGAGCAGAGATTATAGGTTTCAGAGAAAAGAAAGCTTTACTTATGCCTTTCGGAGAACTTACCGGTATAGTGCCGGGATGTGAAGTAAGGGTAACAGGCAATGTATTACAGGTAGAAGTAGGAGAGCAGTTAACCGGACGTATTTTAAACGGTCTTGGAGAGCCGCTTGACGGCAAAGGGCCAATAAATAGCGGTAAATTTTATCCTGTCTATAATGATTGTCCTGATTCCTCTGTACGCCTCCCTGTAACCAAACCTCTTTCTACAGGGTGCAAGGTTATAGATAGTTTTCTTACCTTCGGTAAAGGTCAGCGTCTTGGTTTATTTGCAGGCGGCGGCATGGGTAAAAGTACTACCCTGGGACTGATAGCCAGAGAAAATGGTGCCGACATCAATGTATTAATTCTGGTAGGAGAAAGGGGCCGTGAAGTCAGAGAGTTAGTAGAACATGTATTGAAAGAAAAAGGTATGGCCCGCTCAGTCATTGTAGTGGCTACGTCAGACCGGCCGGCTATAGAAAGAATCAAATGCTGTTATACAGGTATGGCAATAGCTGAATATTTTAGAGATCAGGGTAAAGATGTAATGATGATGGTGGACACTCTTATACGTTTTGCCATGGCACAGAGAGAAATAGGTCTTGCAAGAGGAGAGAAGCCTGAAACAAAAGGTTATACTTCTTCTGTATTTACCGTCCTTTCAAAATTACTTAACAGACCGGTATCTACCGGTACCGGCACTATTACATCTATTTACACGGTTTTAGTGGACGGTGATGATGAAGAGCCGGTAGCAGTCTCTGTTAAATCCGCCCTGGACGGCCACATTAAATTAAAAAGAAAGCTTGCCCATAAACAGATATTTCCATGTATAGATATTGTGGCCAGTGAAAGCCGTTTTTTCAACGAACTGACAACAGAGGAACATAAAAAAGCGGCCCGTGCCTATATTGAAGCATGGTCACTCTATGAAGACGCAGAAGACCTTATCAGCATCGGTGCCTATAAGGCAGGAGGAGAGCCAAAACTGGACTGGGCAGTAAAGAATTTTGAGAGAATGGCGGAATTCAGAAAACAGAGACTTTCAGAGATATGCCCCTTTGATACGACAATAAAGAATCTCATTGAACTTATGTCTTCCGGTGAAAGTCCATGGTATGAAGAAAAAACAGATAAATAAAAAAATTTCAATCACGCCATAGTTACTGAAGTGAGAAGTGAAAAGTGAAAAGTGAAAAGTCAGAAAACCTTATCTAATCTGGTTTATAACATATTAAAATATTAATTGCTTATGCTCAGGTCAGTAATTCTACCGGCATTATCTGAAAAGATGGGGGATGAAAGCGGAAATCCTCCATTTTTTATTTTTATGGGAGAAGATTATTTTAACCATAGCAATTTCTCCATATACTGATAAGGATTTATGGAAACAGAGGTTTGAAAAATTTTCATATAAACCATTCAGCAGCCAGTTTCTTATCAACAGTAAAACTTATAAGATTTTTTACTTTTTGCAAATATTCATTACAATTACGCACAGACAATACATTATAATGCAATAAATACAATCATAATTGACAAAATATAAAGCATAAACTATACTTAACTTATAAATATAGATGCCACATATTCTGGATAGGCATAATAGATTTTCAGAGTAATATAATTCTGAAAATATTTATTTAAAGTCTTAGAGCCAGTTTCTTACACATCACTTTCTAAATTTTCAATGGTTTTAATTGAATTGATTAAAATTAGAGGAGTGATAACATGACTCATTCAGAGACACTTGATAACAGGTATGACGTTATAAGCCATCTCGGGAAAGGAACTATGGGAAGTGTATATCTGGTAAAGAGAAAATCCGATGAAAAAGAACTGGTTGTAAAAAAGCTCATAATTACCTCTACAAGCGGCCTCTCCGAAAGTTCTGCAAGGGAAATATTTCAGAGAGAATTCGAACTTCTGAAAAGATTTTCCCATCCCGGTTTACCTGAAGTCTATGACACATTCAGACAGGATGAACAGGATTATCTGGCACTGGAATATATAAAAGGAGAAACCCTTGAAGATATAATAAATAAAAATAATGAACCTTTTCCTGTGGTTCAGGCTCTCAAGTGGGTAATAGAAATCGCGGAAATCCTGGATTATCTCCACAACTCCTTTGAAGCACCAGTTGTATATAAAGATTTGAAACCATCGAATATCATAATCACACCGGAAGGTAAGCCGAGACTTATAGATTTCGGCACATCCCGTTATTATAACCCGGATAAAAATTCCGATACCCACAGACTTGGCACTCCCGGCTATGCCGCACCGGAGCAGTATCAGAAAAAAGGCCAGACCACTCCTCAATCGGATCTTTTTGCACTGGGAGTCATATTATTTCAATTACTCACAATGTATGACCCCACTGTTACACCTTTAAAATTCCCTTCTATGAGATCATTAAACCCGTCTATACCTGATAGACTTGAAAAAATCATCAAAAAATCAATACAGTTAGAGCCGCTTAATCGCTATATAAGTGTCATGGAATTAAAAGAAGAACTGGAAAAATATGTGGGGATAAAAAAGACAGTTTCTTCATATTCTTCTTATAAAGCCGTAAACACTGCAGATTCAAAAGTTTATACGTGGGATTCCCTGAATCCCGTTATCATTACTTTTGTCAGACAATTTGCCATGATGCTCAATTCCGGTCTCACAGTAATGTCAGGTCTCGATCGTTTATATGAGGGAGCAAAAAATTGTAAATTACGAAAAATCCTTAATCCGCTCAGAGAGGAAGTTAAAAACGGCTCTGATCTTTATGATGCTTTCGGCAGGATTCCGGTCATGTTACCTCCTCTTTTTATAAACATGATAAAAGCCGGCGAAAGAACAGAAAATCTAAAAGGTACCATAAATAAACTTGCCGATCTTATGGAAATAGACTTAAAACTGGAGAAACAATTTTACAGAGTGACAAAATCTCTTTTCATAGGACTGATTATGATAACAGGTATTGTTTTATACACATTTACTTCTATTCTACCAGCTTTTATAGACTTATTTGAGGGTATGGATATAGCTTTACCACTCCTTACAAGAATATTGATATTTATTACAAAAACTATAAATAATCCGTTTTTTAGACTATCTTTTATAACAATCCTGATAATAATTATTGCAGCATTTAACAGTAGAAAAGGGAAAATACTCTATGACAGGATCAAGCTTTATATACCTGTAATGGGGCCTTTATATAAAAAAGCTGCAATTTCCCGTTTCTGCCGCGCTTTCGGCGCTTTAAACAGCAGCAATATTCCCGTCAGGGACTCACTGAATATTGCAGCAAAATCTACAGGCAATAAATTTATAACTCAAAAAATAGAAGCAAACAATATAATTACAGGCGGAAACATTGCTCTTTCTCTTGAGATGACAGGTTTTTTCCCGGAGATGATTTATCAATCGATAGAGACCGAAGAAGAAAACGGTAAACTTGCAGAGACATTTTTTAAGATTTCCGATGATTATAATACTATAATAAAATTCAGGCTGGAAAAACTGCTCCCGATAGTAAAAACCATTCTGATTATCTTAACAGTATTAGCAATCGTTGGGTTCATAGGTGATTGGATATTCATGCCTCACTATTATACTTGAGGTCATATTAAGATAAAGGAATAGTCTATTCCAATCACGATAAAATCTTAAGAAAATTACGTATATAAACAGGAATTTTCTCACTGAAGAAGCAGAGACAGCGAAGTTTCTGCTTCTTTTAAGAGGTTTATATCACCTGTATCATAACCGTAGGCCATGAGTATAATCGCCATATTCAGGGCTTTAAATTTTGCCAGGTGCCATGTTTGTTTATCAATTTCTCCGTATACTTCGGTAAATACCCTTCTTCCTTCCTCGGGAAGAAAACCCGGTGCAATGGAAATATCTATGGCAGGGTTACCTGTATGAATATCCCCCCAGTCTATTATGCCTGTAATGTAGCCTCTGTCTACAAGTATATGTCTCATATAAAAATCACCGTGAACCAGGGTTAATCTCTTATGAGTCACCTCAATATCAATAGATTCAACAAGTTTAATTACGGAAGCTCTATCTATGATTACTTTATTTTCAGAAAGAAAATCAAGATAATTATACAGCTTCGGTATATGTTTATTCAAATCGAGACGCCCTATTTTATCAGGTTCTGCCCCTGAGGTGACAGCATATTCCAGAGGTATGGAATGGAGTGATTTTAAAAACATCGCAATTTGAAGAGCAAGTTTAATACGATCCCTCATAGTTAAACCTGCCCTGCAGGCAGTAATTCCGGGAATAAAAGAATAACCGGAAAAAGGCCAGGGAAAATGAGCTGAAGGTTTTCCGATAAAAAGAGGTACAGGGATGGGAATATTTAAATATGAAGCAATTTTCGGAAGAATAAGATTTTCCGTTTCCAGCAATTCAACAGCGACATGACGTCTGGGAAAACGGAATACATATATGTTGTTCACAAGGAAAGCACTGTTATCCCACCCGTCACCCAGGCATTGAAGAGTTACGGGAGAAAGTTCAGGAAACTGTTCTTTTATGAGTAAACCGGCCATTTCTGAAGTTATTTTAAATTCCGGGTGCCATTGAGGTTTCATAATCTATCCTTCTGTTCTTATTGCTTTCATAATTTGGTGTTATACCAATTCGACATCAATTTTAATATTATAAATCTCCTGGCTTTGCCGGCCTGGCGCTCCTCCGAAAAAAATCTAAACTGGAACAGGAATATTTTTTAGAGCTTATATCATGCCACTTTGCATTATATTTTATTCAAATAGACTTGTGCCGCCGTGATATTTTTTTCTCCGGAGCACCAGGCCGGCAAAGCAATATAGTTGATAGCCAAATGGCATTATTCATTTTATATCAGGAGAAACAGAAAAGTCAATTTTAAAATAAAATCATGAAATTATATGTTAACAAAATTCTCTTCTCATACGTCTCAATAATAGAAGATTTTTCACCGGGAGGGTAATAAGATGTCAAAAAAAATATATATACCGATTTTTTCTTTTCTTATCCTTATAATCTTATTTTATATCTTCCCTCTTTCCTCTGTTTATTCATATATAAATCCTGTATTATCTGCTGATGAAACAGATGAAGATTTAATTAAACTTCTTGAGAAAACAAATTCCATAGAAGAGAGAAAGAAGATATTTGAAGAGAACAGAAATCTTCTAACGGAAAAGTTTATAATAGAGTTATTAGTAAAAGCCAATAACTCTGTTAACAGGAAAAATATATCCTTAACGGAGCCTGAGAAACTTACTCTGATTGCCGCTGAAGCGGCAGAATTTACAGGCAATAAAAATATTCTTGCCAGATCATTACTTTACTATTCCAACTTTGAAATGCTCAGGGTAAAGAACTATAATCCTCCGTCCCTTCAAAAAGCCCTTTCGTTATTCCTTCAGACAGAGGATAAAAAAGGAGAAGGTGCCTGTTACTACAGTCAGGCAGTATATCTTTATTATGTATTTGCCGAAACGGATAAATCCCCTGAATTTTTAAATAAAGCACAGGAGATCTTTAAAGAATCAGGAGATAAATCCCTTGAAGGCGAGTGTTATTGTTTAAAGGGGCAGATCTATCACAAATCGGGTGATAAGGATAAAGCTATAGAAAATTTAAATTATGCAGTGGAAATATTTAAAGACAGCAGAGACATCAGAGATATAATAAGTTTGCTTTTATTTTATCAGGAAATATCGGATACCTGTCAGTCAAAAGGTTTTCCGGAAGAATCAGAAAAATACCTTGAAATGAAAAGGATTGTTATAGAGGAATTAAAACCTGATAAGATTGATTTCTCCGTAAAAGAAGACGGTTATATATTCAGAAATGCTAAATTTGACAGCAAAGAACACCTCATGGCAGATTATTATAAATCCTGCGGAGCGCTTTATACTGTAATGGGAAGATACGAAGAGGCCATAAAAAGCTTTAAAAAATCTATAGAACTGTGTGAAAAGAATAAGATCTCTTCCGAAACTTCACCTTACTGGTCTTTAGGCGGTATCTACTCACTCCTGGGGAGAAAAAATATGGCTTTAAACTGTTATCTTGAAGCTGTCAATAAAAATGAATGTGATATTTATTCTGTTATTGTAAATTATATCTTACTCGGTCGCTTTTATTGCAGAGATATGAAAGAACCTGATAAAGCTCTCCATTATTATAAAATCGCTCTGAGTAAATCGGAAGAAATTGGGATGGTACAGGCAAAAGAACAGTTTAAAGGACTCTGTATGAAATATATGGCACAGGCATATGAAGAAAAGGGTGAATATGATACAGCCATAGAAAAAATGAAAGAAAGCATAAAAATTTTCGAAAAGCAATATGAAGATTATGGTCAGATTCATGAACTTATGATCTGGAGTTACTCTCAGCTTGGAGAAGTATATAGAAAAAAAAGAGATAAAGAACAGGCTCTTATTCATATAGAAAAAGCCATTGAATTTAGCGAAAAGGCACGTAAACCGGTAGATATTCTCAGATCTTACTGGTCTGCGGGAAATTTTTATTTTAACACAGAAGATTTTGATAAAGCACTGAATTACCAGAGTAAAGCACTGAAAATTGCAAAAGATATGAACGATCCTCTATTTCTATGGGAATCCTATTTTGCTACAGGGAAAACATATGAAAAACAGGGTAACAATCAGGAGGCGTATAAAGCTTACAGTAATTCCATAGAGATAATAGAAACTACAAGACAGGAATTCAAAGTAGAAGATTTAAAGAGTGATTTTATGCAGAATAAAATGGATATTTATGAACATATGATAGATCTACTCATAAAAATGCAAAGAGAAAAAGATGCTTTAAATTACAATGAGAAAGCCAGGGCAAGAGCGTTTCTTGATATACTTGCAAATCAAAAAATTACTCATCACGGTATAAAAGAGGAAGTGGCGAAAAAAGAAGAGGAACTGAAAAGAAGAATAGAATATCTTTCAAATGACATAAGACAGGAAAAAGAAAAACCTCTCATATCGCAAAGAAGTAGTTTTATCCTTGAGACAGATGAAAAAATTAAATCACTTAAAAGAGAATATGAGGAATTACTGGAAGAAATAAAACTGGAAAATCCCGAATATATGAGTTTTATAAGCGTAAACCCTTTAACGGCGGAAGAAATACAATCACTCCCGGACAGGGATACTGCAATAATCGAATATTTTCTCGGAGAAAATAAATCCTATATGTGGGTGGCAGGTTCTGATGCTTTTCATACCGTTACGTTAGATTACAACAGAAAAAAGATAGAATCTCTTGTAAGGGAATACAGAGAAATTCTCTGTAATAATATGACTGTGGAGAAATTAAAAGACCCTTCATGGCGCGAAGAAGGGAAAAAACTTTACAATATACTATTAAAAGACAGTGAAAAATATATAAAAGATAAAAAAAGAATCATCATAGTTCCCCACAGAAGTCTTCATTATCTTCCTTTTCAGGTTTTAACGGATAATAAAGGGAATATGCTTGTAGAAAAATTTGATATATCATATCTCCCTTCTGCAAGTGTATTGAAATACTGTAAAGAGAAAAATACCCTTAAAAAAGAAAAACTTCTT
>JBEHWO010000066.1:0-22005 GCA_040217695.1 Vulcanimicrobiota bacterium
TACAGGACTTAAATCTCTGACCGATACAGAAGGGGATAATTTTCCTGTATGGTCTCCTGACGGTAAAAAAATAGTTTTTGTTAATTACAGGGAAGGAAGAAATCTTTATGTGATAAACAGAGACGGGAAAGGCAGAAAAAAAATAACAGAACGTCTGTCTGTTATGCCATATATAGAATGGTCAAGAACCGGGAAATCTGTGTTTTTCTCTGTGGAATTTTCAGAGAATTTATATTATACGAATATATTCACTTTTGCAGAAGGAGGAAAAGTGAAAAATATAAGTCGGAAAAAGGATAATTCTGACAGTCATCCCATGGTGGCTCCCGATAACAGTCTCATTGCTTTTTGTTCCAGACGGGACAGGAACAGTGAAGTATATGTAATGAAACCCGATGGTACCGGACAGAGAAATCTTACAGTCCATCCTGCCGAAGATGTGCCGGCATCATGGTCAAAGAGCAGCAAGAGTATACTTTTTACTTCTAACAGGGATTCTGACTATAAAACCTTTAAAATGACCCGTTCTCCGAGAGAGATTTATCTGGTCAAGTTAGAAACCATGCAGTCTATTAATTTAACAGATAACATAGGAGATGATTATAATCCTGTCTGCAGTCCTGATGGTAACAGGATAGTATTTCTCTCTGACAGAAATAACGAAAAGAATAATGCCGGCATATTCGTAATGAAGTCTACAGGAAAAGATGTTATAGAGATTACCGGTATAAAGGGTGATAAATCAAATATTTCATGGTCTCCCGACGGAACGGAAATTCTTTTTCAATTAAATTCGGGCGGTATTGATTATATTTATATTACGGATATTAAAGGGAAAAACAAACCATTTTTATTGAGTGAAGGATTTTCGCCTCAGTGGTGCCCGAAACAATGAGCAGTGACCAGTGACCAGTTACATTATTCTTCACTCTTCACCCTTCACTACTTACAGCATCTGAAACCAAGAAAATAATACCTGAAGGTCGGTTTGTACCATCTTCTGAATGATGAACGGAAATGAAGGGGATTATTCAGAAACCATGCTCCTCCTCTTACCACTTTATATTCAGTGCCGAAATTTTCATTTGTATAGGTACTTCCGGAATAGGCATTCAGCCAGTCTTCACACCATTCCCATACATTCCCTGCCATATCTTCCACTTTAAAGGGACTCGCCCCCTGCGGGAAACTTCCTACAGGCATGAGGCTTGCACAACCTCCATAACAGCGGTTGGCACATTTTTTTGGATTCCATTCATTCCCCCAAGGATATTCTCTTCTTTCTGCACCGCGGGCGGCTGCTTCCCATTCCGTTTCTGATGGCAGTCTTTTTTCTGCCCATTCGGCATATGCTTTTGCGCCATGCCATGTGACACATACAACAGGATGAGCATCGTAGCCTGTTTCGACTCTGTATCTTCCTCTCAATTTTTCTATCCTGCATTCAGTATCATTTATATAAATCCACTGTTCTTCTGCTCCTTCCATTCTTTTTCTGTTCAGGAATTTGCAGTACTGTCTGTTAGTTATCAGATATTTGTCTATATAATAAGGTTTTAAATCAACCCTGTGTTTCGGTTTTTCTATTTCTACGGCATGGGGATTGTTGTCATCGTTACCAATCCAGTATTCTCCCCCCGGTATAAGCAGCATAAGTGATTCATCTTTTTCACAGGTTATAAATTCAGGGAGCCTGGTTTCCTGAATTTCCTTTATTTCCGTTTCAGGAATTTCCACGTCTTCAGGCAGTTCCTGCGTGGTTTTAACATTTCGTATTTCTCTCCTTATAAGTGTCTGAATCATATCAGGAAGAGCCTGTATTTTTTGAAATAGTTCTGTTGTCAGACCTCCTGTTTTTTCTTTTTTTCTTGTAACGGCGGTATCTTCCTGTTTTTTAGTTCCTTCTATTCTGGTAGAAAGGTCTGACGCGGATTTTCCCTCTTTTTTCAAATTAGAAAGTGTCAGATCCGGCAGTTGTCTGGTCTGATTTAAATATTCAATAAGAGCCTGTTTCATTACAATGGCACTTTCATATCTGTCTTCTACTTCAAGAGCAAGAGCTTTCTCCATTATTATTTCAAGTTCTGCCGATATGTCAGGATTAAGCTGTCTTACAGGTTTAAACATACATGGTGTTGGTATTTTGCCTGTCAATAAATGATGCATTGTCGCTCCGAGTGAAAAAAGATCACTTTGAGGCACTACTTTACCGTCAAATTGTTCCGGCGAAGAGTAATGTGGTGTTCCTATTGATGTCATAGTATTTATATTTTCAGGCATTATGCTTCTGGCTATACCGAAATCTACAAGCATTACCTGGTTATTATTTTTCTGGATCATTATATTGGCAGGTTTTAAATCTCTGTAAATAATAGGAGGATTATTTCTGTGTAAATAAGAAAGGACATCGAGTAAATCTATGGCCCATCTGACTACTCTGTCTTCAGGTAATCCGGGTTTCCCGTATTTACGAAGAATTTCATCCAGATCCTGGCCTTCCACGAAATCCATAACAAGATAGTACGTACCTTTTTCTATGAAGTAATCTATTACTCTGGGCAGATTGGGATGATTAAGAGTTCGAAGCATTTTAGCTTCTTCCTGAAATCTATAGGCCAGATAATTGGCATCATGGGAAGATCCGCTTATTACCATTTCCTTTACAGCACATTTATTGCTGAACCTGCTGTCGACAGCCTGATAAATGGCTCCCATGCCGCCTGATTTTATAAGCTTTTTTATTTCATATCTGTTATCAATAATAGTTCCCGGTGTAAGGGAACCGGTAGTACTTGTTTCTTCCAGTGAACAACCGCAATTGCCGCAGAACTTTGCATCGACATTATGTTTTTCGCCACATCCGGAACAATATTTTACCATAAAGTTCCTCCTGTTTTTTTCCTCTGCCGGTTCTCTCTGTGTTCTACTCACATGAACATAAGACGGGAGCATATATTATTACCTATGCTCACACCGATAAATGTTCTACTGAGGTAAGCATAAATAATACATATATGCTCCCGTGACGCGTAACGCGTTACGCGTCACGGGAGGAAAACGTTTATTAAATGTATTAAATGCTTATGCTCAGACTCAGTAAATATCTATGATATTCTATATATAGTAATCATGTCCTTTGAAAAGTAAAAATTTTCTATTTTTTGATAGTAATTATTTCTATAGTATTGTAAAATAGTGAAAAATGAGTCTTGAGTCGTGAAGAGCGAGTCTCGTGAGTCGTAGGGGCGACCCCCTGTGGTCGCCCGGTACCGGTAAAACACGCGTCACGATTATAACGCTTCACGCATTACGCATTACGAAACCACACGTCACGCGTCACGCGTCACGATTTTAAGGAGGAAATAATTTTGCTGGATATTTTATTGGAGAATGATATAAAATCATATATTGAACACAGTAAGACCAGAATTGTATTCGGCTGGGAAAAATCCCTTGAAATAAGAAGCTATATAGATACGGTTATAAGAGAATTGCAGCAATATCTTTATATAGGTGAGCAGGTTTTCTTATTGATTGCCAGACCTCTTGTGGATACGGAATTTTATTCTAAATTTATTCAACATCTCGGCCCGTCAGAAGTATTCCCATGTAAATGCCAGAACCCGGGCCTTATGGATCTTGCAGAGGTTTTTGCGGCATACAGAAAAAACAGACAGAGGATAGTTATAGGAGTCGGAGGGGGAAGCATAATGGATCTTGCCAAGGCCATATCCGGCTGGGCCTATCACCCTGGCTTTATTCCCGCTTTCCCGCGAATTTCAGAAGGTCTTCCATATTATCCTTTGATACTTATCCCTACTATGGCAGGAACTGGCAGTGAAGTTACTCCTTATATATTTATGACTGATAAACAGGGATGCAGGGTTATAAATGGTCTTGTCCCTCCATACATATCAATTGTAGACCCGTGGCCTTCCGTTACTTCCATGCATTATCAGACACTTTATTCAACTATGACAGCCTTTTCCCATTCAATTGAAGCTCTTGTTTCAAAAAATGCTACTCCGGAAACAGATAAACTTGCTTTCAGAGCAATTGAACTTATACTTAACAATCTTCCGAAAGTATTAAAAGATAAAGGTCACAGGGAAGGAAGAACCATGTTATCCCTTGCTTCCGTTCTTGCAGGACTGTCTGCAAATGCAGGACTGGGACTTGCTACATGTATGGCCCTTCAGATACATAATATTCCTTACGGACTTATATTATCACTCATTCTGCCTTCTGTCATAGAATATAACCAGGCTTTTTGCAGTGAAAAATATGAAAAGGTAAATAATTTATTTATTTACAGAGGAGAAAAACTGTCCGAAACACTTCAGGAATGGTTTAATTATCTGGGTATTTATTCTTTTGACGGTATATACAGAAAAAATCTGGAAACTTTTCTCCACAGCGAATACTGTATTCGTTTATCCACACAGCTTGTTAAAGATAATATCCATTATGTTACCAGTCCGCTCATGGCAGATGAAGAAGATATAAAGAATCTCTTTTTCTCTCTTCATACCATACCACTCCAGCCTCATAAAAGATACAGCGATCTTCTTTTGTGATGCATATTTTATCCATAAATAATAACATCGTAATGCGTTATGCGTGATGCGAAAGGGTAATAACATTACGCATTTTGTCATTGCGAGGAGCGGAGCGACGAAGCAATCCCAACAGTTTCTGTTGTAATAATGGGATTGCTTCGCTTCGCTCGCAATGACAGATTCTTCTGTGTTTTTTGCGTAAGTCCTGTTTAAATTCTCACCCCAAAGTTTCACTGCTTACCACTTACTGAGAAAAATACGACTTCAGACTTACGTCTTCAGTATTATTATTATGCTTATTTTTTTTACAATCTACTACCTGAGAAGCTTTTTAAGTTTTCTTAATTATTGTACCATAAATATGGGAAATTTTAATCAAGGAGGGATTGAAATGTATTTAAAAGTGGTAATTGACAGAACCGGAAATACACATATGATAAAGCCCGGGCCAGAACTCGATGTTATATGTCCTTTTTGCAAATCTGTCAATACTTATATACTTGCTCAGGATACAACCCTTTTCTGTAATAACTGCGGTAAACGTCTTGTTACACAGGTTGATGATTGTGAGCCTGAAATAGAGGAAGAATATTCTGACGAACAGATAAGTGATTTTATCCGTATTTTAAAAGAAGGCGGTTCTTTTTATGATAGAACCGATGCTATAACATCCCTGGGAAGGATTTCCAGAAATAATAAAAAAATTGGCATTATATTTAATTTATTACATAAAATAAGTATTTCAGAGCCTGACCTTGAAGTAAGAGGATATGCCAGGGAAGCTCTTGATAAACTGGGGTTAAAACCTGTTATAGCAAAACCTGTGACCAAACCTGAAATTGTTGTAAATGAAGAAAAAAAGCTTCAAAATGCAGACCTTTCACCTTTCAAAACTTATAAAATAGAAGACTTACCCCAGGAAACAAAAAAACAGATTTCATTGCTAAATGAAAATAAAACCGGTACATCTGTTGCTCCCGGTAGTAACGGGAAAAATACTTATTCAATGGAAGATGAACTTTTATCTTTATTAAATGATATTTAAATTTTTCCTCTGTAAAAAATTTAGTGCCTCTTACCGATTATATTATTTTTATCTAAAAACCTTATCCGTTACGTAATTTCTCTGTTTTATTGACGTGAGGATAAATATAATAATTTGCTTCCCCCCGTTACACCTTATGAGCCAGGATAAATAAATATGTATTATTTATAACACCTTATAATCAGCGGAAATTTTTAATCTCTCTTACATGGCGGAAAAATTTATCGACACCTCTCTAATATTTTCCTCTTGCTATAAATAAGTCTCTATAGTAAAATATAAACATATTATCTGTTTATAGTTTATTCGCTGTAAGAAAAAGTCCGGACTGTCATAAGATTATATAGAATAACAAGCATGACAGGAGGAGCGGTTGAAATCGGTTATAGCTGTTTATACGGTAAACTATAAGTATGCAGGTTAATCTTGAAAAGAGCCGGTGATTCCTATTTATTAGAGAGGATGATTATCTATGAATGCACAGATTTTTGTGCAATTTGAAGACAGGGTTAAAAAAGTTATTGATTTTTCTACGGAGGGCTATGTTATTCCGGAAAGAATATACTATGGTTTCACAAATGATAAAGAACCAGGACATGATTCTATATGGTATAACCTTCAAGGGAACCCCGGCAGTGAAATAAGTAATGATTTTTATAAAAGATCAATTAAAGAAGAACCTCCTGTTTTTATTTACGAAGGTTTCAGGGTAAAGGTTAATCCTTTCCTGGCTTTTAAGAAGATTATATACAGAATCAGATACTGCTATAAATACAGAAGTTCAAACCACTATGATCCAAATAATTCTCTTGATGCTCCCGATGTATATTATTTTCATGCCCCCACAAGAGATTTCTGGGATGCAGTTACCTATTAATTTTGAAATAGAGAAGTATAATAGCCATTTATATAAAGGTTTTTACGTTTTGTTAAGTATCTTCGTAATCCTCGCGTCACCCATTGCGCGTCACGGGTCACGATAACTTCAATTTTATCAGAGGTAGTAAATATGCTGTCCAATCTTGCTGTAGATCTTAACGGTGACAGAAAATACTGTTCTTTTGAACAAATTTCATCAATTATATCAGATATGGGTGAATATATAAAAAGTGAAATGAAAAAATTCATTCATAAAATATTACTTGATGAATTATTCAAAGATAGAGAAGATACTCATATTACTGTCAGAAAATGCAGAGAAGAACTTGAACATAATCCTAAAGATCCTGTAGCCAATACCCATCTTGGTACAGCCTATCTCATCAAAGATAAAATTAATATGGCTATAAGACAGTTTAAAAAATCTCTTGAAACTCTCCCTGACTATAACGAAGCATTATATTATCTGGCCGTAGCTTATTATTTACAGGATAAACCTGATAGTGCCTATGAATATTTCCATAAGATTGATTTCAACCCTGATCTGGTGAGACTGTGTATTATGGGGGATATATATTATAGTAACGGCGAAATACCTGATTCTATACAATTTTTTAAAAAAGCTATAGAAATGGACAGTAATTTCTCTTTGCCTTATATAGCACTGGGGAATATATGCAGTTTCGAAGGTAATTTTCCCAGGGCTATAGAGTGTTACGGCAAGGGATTGGATATGGTTCAACACAGTATTATATCTATCTGTATAGCTTTCAATCATTACCTTTCAGGTAATATACCGGATGGTATGGAGATAATAAAAAAGCTTTTTGATGCAGACCCGGATTACAGTGCTGTTAATTTCATGTATGCTTTTCTCCTTTCCCAATCAGATAATACTGAAGAGGCTATAAAATACTGCCATAGAGCTATAGAGCTTGAAGAGTCAAATTATCTTTTTTATAAAACACTGGGATATTTATATCTTGGCCTGGGAAGCAGTGAACTGGCTATGGAAAGCTATATGAAATCTCTTGAGCTCAACCAGGATAATTTATCTTCACTGTCAGGTCTGGCTTTTGTCCTTCAGTCTACCGGTCAATTTGCCAGAGCTCTTGATGAGTATAAAGATATAATTTCAAAGAATCCTGAGAATGGAATGGTTTATTATCATATGGGTACCGTAGAAAGAATACAGGGAAACCTGGATAATGCCATAGAATATTATACAAAAGCCATATCTCTGGATCGGAATATCGCTCTCCATCATGCAGGTCTCGGACTGGCCTGTCTTGATAAATGGATAAAAAATCAGAAAAATGATAAAAACCTGTTACTCCTTTCTCAGGACAGTATAAATTTAGCTCTGAAGCTTGAGCCGTCTCTGTCTCTTGCCAGGCTCGGCCTGGGTATAATTTCTACTGAAAGAGATAATATTCCTGAAGGAATAAGACATTTTGAAGCACTCCTCAGGATTTCGCCGGATTATTTCCCTGCAAAAGCTAAGCTCTATGAAGCTTTTCTTGCTCTCGCAGAAAAACATTTTGCTCAGGGCAAGCCTGAGGCTGCCATTGAAGCAGCAGAGAAAGCTCTGGAACTCAATCCCGATGAAGATGTAGAGATAGAAGGGGATTTTTCCTGTGTTCTTAAAGGAGCAAAAGATCTTTTAGTCAATTATTGTGAGAAAACAGGCGATCAGCTTTATAAAAAAGGTATGGTAAGCAAATCACTTGAATATTATGAAAAAATACTTGAATTACAGCCTTATAATTTCATAATACATTTCAAGATTGGTACAATATTTGCCATAAAAAAGGATTTTTCAGTGGCAGAAAAACATTATAAAGAAGCTCTGTCTGTAAAGCCCGATTTTGATGATGCATATTTTAATCTGGGCCTTCTCTATAAAAATACCGGTAATAACAGCGGAGCTATTGAGTGTTTTCAGAGCTATTTAACCATCTCGCCATCCGGTATCCATGCAGGTGAATGCAGAGAATATATAAAGGAGATTCTTCCGGAAAAGAAAAAAATAGAAGAAATATCCGTTCCTGTTCTTGATGAATATATACCTGCGGGAAAATCTTTAACAAAGAAACCTGCCGGTAAGCTTATTTCTTCCGAAGATCGGAAGAAAAGCAGAATTTCCACCTATGTGGTTCATTACGGGCCTTTATCTTCAGGTGAAGAAGATCTCCGTCTTATGGGAGATGTGTCAGGAAAGAAGATCCTCGATCTTGGCTGCGGGGAAGGACAGAATTCCATAGCTCTTGCACGACAGGGAGCCAGAGTAACAGCTCTTGAGTTTTCAGAAGAAAAGCTCGCTTTTGCAGCGAAAATTGCCCGGGAAGCTGATGTGACAGTTAAATTTGTCTGTGATGATATTGAAAAAATTTCTTCTCTGGAAGGACAGAAGTTTGATATAGTTCTATCTTCTTTTACCATATCCTGTATAGAAGATATATCACGAGTCTTTGTTAATGTGAGAAGGGTTGTTAAAGACGGCGGCTTCTTTGTTTTTTCTCTTGAACATCCTTTAATGACTAATATATCAAAAGAAGACTATCTTTTCTTTCACGGTAACACCTATCCGCTGGTGAAAAATTATTTTCATACAGGTAAAGAAGAAAGAACAGGCCATTGCGGCAGGGTTGTAGTATATAAAAGAAAAATGGAAGATATAATAAATCCTCTTGTATTGTCAGGGTTTCGTCTCGTGCAGATTATAGAGCCTCCTGTCTATGATATTAATAATATGTCTCAGGAAGAAATAGATGATATCCCCTTTTTACCATGTCAGGAAGAGTGTAAGTATATGTTATCAACGCAGATGCCTGTTACTCTTATAATTAAATCTGTAGCTTTTTAAGTGTAAAAGGTGACAGGCAGATCTTACCGGAGTCTATCCGAAAAGTCATTAAATACCTTTTTATCGTGACGCGTCAGGTGGTGTAAATCATTTTTCAACCTGTGAAGATCGTGAATTTCTTTTGATTTTCTGGAGTGTCTATGATAAAATAAATAAGGATGCAGTAGCAGTCTATGATGAAGGAGGAAAATTTACCATATTATAATGAACATGACGAACTGGATGGAAAGGATATACTCCCTGGCTTTAAATGTCAGGTGAGTGATATATTTATTAATCCATGATTTATATGAGAATTGTGAAGGGTGAATAGTGAGTAGTGAATAGTGAGTGGAAAATTCTGCTTCTACTCACTACTCACCATTCACTACTCACTTAAATTCTAATAAGTTATGAAATACACTATAAATTATAGAAATTATAGAAAGGGTTATGAAAACTATGAAAAAAAATTTTACTGTTCTTTTTTTATTTCTCTTGATAGTGCCTGCAATGGCAGAACAAAAAATTGTAATGGCTCACAGGGGAGCATGTGGCTATCTTCCCGAACATACTCTTCCCGGTTATGCCATGGCCTATGCCATGGGTGCAGATTATATAGAACCCGATGTTGTACTTACAAAAGATGATGTTTTTATATGTGTTCATGACATATATATAGACGATACGACAGATGTAAAGGATATTTTTCCGGAGAGACAGCGTAAAGACGGCCACTGGTATGCAGTGGATTTTACCCTTGCGGAAATAAAGCAGTTACATGCTCATGAGAGGACAAATAAAGACGGCACATCTGTATTCCCCGGAAGATTTCCTCAGGGTATGAGTAAATTCGAAGTGCCTACCTTTGCGGACATGATTGAACTTATTCAGGGACTTAATAAAAGCACAGGGCGCAATGTAGGTATATGTCCTGAATTTAAGAGCCCGTCTTTTCATAAGAAAGAGGGACATCAGGGAGAGGAAAAGCTTCTTGAATTTCTTTCTGAATACGGATATAAATATAAAGACTCCAATATATATCTTCAATGTTTTGATCCTGATTGTCTCAAAAAGATTCGTTTTGAATTAAAGAGTGAATTACCTCTTCTTCAGCTTATAGGAGAGCCGGAATGGGAATATACGAACGAAGTGGCTTATATAAATGAATTAAATAAAGAAAATCTGACCGAAATAGCAACCTATGCAGATGTTCTTTCTCCTGAGAAATCCAGACTGGAAAGAAATCATGATCTTGTTAACCTTGCCCATGAAGCGGGATTAAAGGTAATTCCTTATACTTTCAGAGCAGATTCTCTACCCGGACAATATAAAACTTTCGAAGAAGAATTGAACCAGTTTTATGTGGTTTACGGAGTAGACGGTATTTTTACGGATTTTGCCGACAGAGGAGTGAATTTTGTAAGATCTCTGGAGTGTGAGCAGTGAGTCGTGAAGAGTGAAGATTACGGGCGACCACAGAGGGGGTCGCGCGGTACCGGTAAAATACGCATTACGCATTACGAAACCACCCGTGACGCGTCACGGGTTACGCGTCACGATTATAGTGAGCGGTGATTTTCATAGAAACCACGCATCACGCATTACGCATTACGATTAATTATCACGATTAAAATAAAAATATTGACAGAGAAATTAACTCATGATAAAATAGGAAGTGCTGTCTATAGATAGATAGTGGAATTTCAGCTTATATGTAAAGAATTCTTTATTAGTAAACTGAAATAATGTCCTGACCCCACAGAAAGGTTTATGCTTGCCCATGGAGATTTTTTCAGGTGTCTCATAAGTAGCAGGTCATTAAAACAGCACAGTAAGCAAGGAAGGAAGATGCAATATTAATAAAATCTTTCCTTATTTTTATTTGTGTTGTTATTTTATTTTTTTTAATCTTTTCTGAGAGAAGAGAGGTGAATGATAAAAGTTAAATTTTTCTGGTCAGGTCAGGTGTTTCAAATTTGCTTGTACAGGCGTTGTAAAGGAGTGTCTGAGAATTGGTAATTACACGTCATGGAAAAAGGGAGAAAAGTTTTTCTAAAATTTCCGAAATTGCGGAATTACCCTATTTAATCGAAACTCAGATCTGTTCTTATGAATGGTTTCTGAATGAGGGAATGAGGCAGGCTTTCAGGGATTTATCTCCTATTACCGATTTTACCGGTAATATAGTCCTGGAATTTCTGGAGTATTATCTTGGAGATTGTATGATTTCCATACCTGAAACTGCTGAAAGAGGACTCGAAGATGTTACGATAAAACAGCTTCAATCTTACACAAAATATTCGGTAAAACAGTGCAGGGAGAGGGATATGACCTATTCTATTCCTCTTAAAGCCAAGGTAAGGCTTATAAAAAAGGATCAGGGGGAAGTAAAAGAAATAAAGGAACAGACAATATTTATAGGAGATTTCCCTTTGATGACAGAAAAGGGCACCTTTGTAATAAACGGTGCGGAACGTGTCATAGTCAGTCAGTTAGTTCGTTCACCTGGAGTTTATTTCCAGTCCACAAAAGATAAAACCGGTAAGGATCTATTTACTGCTACGGTAATACCTGACAGGGGAGCCTGGCTTGAACTGGCAAGTGACATAAAAGATATTATATCTGTCAGAATCGACAGAACCAGAAAACTTCCTGCTACAGTATTGCTGAGGGCTCTTGGATATGAATCCAATGAAGAAATAGTGAATATCCTTGGAGAAAGTGCCTGTGTGGAAGCTACTATTGCCAAGGACAGTATAACAAATCAGGAAAATGCTCTGGTAGAAATTTATAAGAAATTACGCCCCGGTGATCCTCCCACACTTGAAAGTGCACAGAATTTGTTAAATACCCTCTTTTTTAATCCCCGTCGTTATAATCTTGGTTATGTAGGGCGCTATAAGTTAATAAAGAAACTCTCTTTAAGAGAAACATGTCTTGATTGTGGTTTTGAGAATTCACAGGGCCAGACAGAATGTGCCAGATGTGAAGCTCCTCTTGTTCACAATCAGGTTTTAACAAACAGAGACATAGTTGAAATTATAAGTTATCTCGTCGGATTAATAGATGCAAAACCCGGCTATTATGTAGATGATATCGATCATTTAGGTAATAGAAGAGTCAGAGCCGTAGGTGAATTACTATTAAATCAGTTCCATGTAGGACTTCTGAGGCTTGAGAGGGTAGTGAGAGAAAGGATGACCGTTCAGGATGCTGAAACAGTGACTCCCCAGGCTCTTATTAATATAAGGCCTGTAGTGGCTGTATTGAAAGAATTCTTTGGAAGCAGTCAGCTGTCTCAGTTTATGGATCAGACCAATTCTCTTGCAGAACTCACTCATAAGCGCAGATTGAGCGCCCTAGGTCCCGGAGGACTCAGCAGGGAAAGAGCAGGTTTTGAAGTAAGAGATGTCCATCATTCCCATTACGGACGTATATGTCCTATTGAAACTCCTGAAGGCCCGAATATCGGACTTATCGGTTCTATGGCCTGCTATTCAAAGGTCAATAAATACGGTTTTATTGAGACACCATATAGAAAAGTTTTAAATGGTGTTGTTACAGATGAAGTAGTATATATGACTGCCGATGAGGAAGACAAGCATGTAGTAGCTCAGGCCAATGCCGCACTGGATGAAGAAAACAGATTTGTTCAGCCAAGGATTGCATCAAGAGAAAAAGGTGAGATTACTACCAAAAGGCCTGATGAAATACATTATATAGATGTTTCTCCCAAGCAGATAGTCAGTGTGGCTACTGCACTTATTCCTTTCCTTGAACATGATGATGCAAACCGTGCTCTTATGGGAGCAAACATGCAGAGACAGGGAGTGCCCCTCCTTGTAAAGGATTCTCCTCTCGTAGGAACTGGTATAGAATACAGGGCAGCAAGAGATTCCGGCTGTCTTGTCGTGGCGGAACAGGATGGTGTTGTGAAGAAAGTAACTGCCAATGAAATTATCGTAGAAGATGAGCAGGGACAGGAAAATAAATATGAACTTCTCAAATTTATCAGATCCAATGCCGGAACCTGTGTGAAACAGGATCCCATAGTGCACCTTGGAGAGAAAGTACATAAAGGAGAAGTTCTTGCAGACGGTTCTTCAAGTGTAGACGGAGAACTTGCCCTGGGCAGAAATGTTCTTGTAGCCTTTATGCCATGGGAAGGCTATAATTATGAAGACGCAATTCTTGTAAGTGAAGAATTTTTAATAGAAGATCTTTATACCTCCATTCATATAGAAGAATATGATGCCGAAGCAAGAGATACGAAACTTGGTTCGGAAGAAATAACAAGGGAAATCCCCAGTGTCGGTGATGATGCCCTTAAAAATCTGGATGAAAGAGGTATAATAAGAGTAGGCGCAGATGTTCGTCCTGAAGATATTCTTGTCGGTAAGGTAACTCCCAAAGGCGAAACAGACCTTACTGCAGAAGAAAGATTACTCCGTGCAATTTTCGGTGAAAAAGCCAGAGATGTAAGAGATACCTCATTGAGAGTTCCTCACGGAGAAAAAGGTAAGGTTATAGACGTAAAGGTATTTTCCCGCGAGGACGGAGATGAACTGTCTCCCGGTATAAATAAACTGGTAAGAGTATATGTGGCTCAGAAGAGAAAAATCCTTCAGGGGGATAAAATGGCAGGCCGACACGGTAATAAAGGAGTTGTGGCAAAAATACTTCCCAAAGAAGATATGCCTTATTTACCTGACGGAACTCCCATTCAAATAGTTCTTAACCCTCTTGGAGTGCCTTCCCGTATGAATATAGGGCAGGTACTTGAAACCCATCTGGGATGGGCAGTTAAAGCACTGGGCATAAAGATTCAGACCCCTGTATTCGACGGAGCAAATGAAGAAGAAATCAGAGCCATGATGAGGAAAGCAGGACTTCCTGAAAATGGTAAATCCATACTTTACGACGGCAGAACAGGTGAACCTTTCGATCAGGAAGTCATGGTAGGTCATATATATATGATGAAACTGGCCCATCTGGTAGATGATAAGATACATGCCCGTTCTACAGGACCTTACTCCCTTGTAACACAGCAGCCTCTCGGAGGCAAAGCTCAGTTCGGAGGACAGAGGTTCGGAGAAATGGAAGTATGGGCTCTTGAATCTTACGGTGCTGCCTATACTCTTCAGGAACTTCTTACGGTTAAATCAGATGATGTTGTAGGTAGAGTTAAGACTTATGAAGCTATAGTAAAGGGAGAAAATGTTCTTGAACCAGGTGTGCCGGAATCCTTCAAGGTTTTAATAAAAGAACTTCAGAGTCTGGCTTTAGATGTAAAGGTTTATTCAGGTGATGATAAGGAAATTGACATAAAAGGAATGGATGATGAACTGGATTCTGCTTTTGATGATCTGGGACTCGATCTGTCAAAACCTCAGGAACCTGAAGTTCAGCCTGTTCCCGATGTAATCAGTGATGAAGAATAAATGATGAAGGATGAAGCGTAATCTTCATCCTTTATCTGTCACCTATTTAAAGGAGGAGAAAATCTTTGTTTGATGTCAATAATTTTGATGCTTTGCAGATTGGTCTTGCCTCTCCGGATTTAATCAGAGCATGGTCCAGAGGAGAAGTTAAAAAACCGGAAACCATTAATTATCGTACATTAAAACCGGAAAGAGATGGTTTGTTCTGCGAGAAAATTTTTGGACCTACGAAGGACTGGGAATGCCACTGCGGTAAATATAAGAGAATCAGATTTAAAGGAATAATCTGCGATAAATGCGGTGTAGAAGTTACACGTTCCAAAGTCAGGCGTGAAAGAATGGGACATATTGAACTGGCCACACCTGTATCTCATATATGGTATTTTAAAGGTGTTCCGAGCAGAATGGGTCTTTTACTCGATATGTCTCCGAGAACACTGGAAAAAATATTATATTTTGCTTTTTATGTAGTTATAGAACCCGGTGATACACCTCTTAAGAAATGGCAGCTCCTTTCCGAAATGGAATACAGAGAAAGAAAAGAGGAATACGGAAACAGATTCAGAGCAGGTATGGGAGCGGAAGCAGTAAAGGAACTTCTTAAAAGTCTTGAACTTGCAGAGCTTCGTAAAGACCTCAGAGTTTCTATAAACCGTCTTTTCGGTCAGAAGAAGAAAAAGGCCATTAAGAGGCTTGGAGTCGTAGAAGCTTTCCTTACATCCGGAAATAAACCGGAATGGATGATACTCGATGTTATACCTGTTATTCCGCCGGATCTTCGCCCTATGGTTCAGCTTGACGGAGGAAGGTTTGCTACATCCGATTTAAATGATCTTTACAGGAGAGTAATAAATCGTAATAACAGATTGAAGAGACTGCTCGAACTGGGAGCACCTGATATTATTGTAAAAAATGAGAAGAGAATGCTTCAGGAAGCAGTAGATGCACTGATTGATAACGGAAGAAGAGGGAGGCCTGTAGCTGGGCCCAATAATCGTCCTTTAAAATCCCTCTCTGATATGCTGAAAGGTAAACAGGGCCGTTTCCGTCAGAATCTACTCGGAAAAAGAGTGGATTATTCAGGCCGTTCCGTTATTATAGTCGGCCCCCATCTGAAACTGCATCAGTGCGGTCTTCCGAAAGAAATGGCTCTTGAATTATTTAAGCCCTTTGTAATGAAAAGACTCGTAGATAAAGGACTTGTTCATAATATAAAAAGTGCCAAACGTATGGTTGAAAGAGTAAGGCCCGAAGTATGGGATATTCTGGAAGAGGTTATAAAAGAACATCCTGTTCTGTTAAACCGTGCTCCTACTCTGCACAGACTCGGTATTCAGGCTTTTGAGCCCATTTTGATAGAAGGAAAAGCCATACAGATACATCCTCTGGTATGTACTCCCTATAATGCAGATTTTGACGGTGACCAGATGGCTGTCCATCTTCCCCTGTCCGCAGGAGCACAGGCAGAGGCAAGATTATTGATGCTTTCTTCCAATAATATCTTACTTCCCGCCTATGGAAATCCTGTTCTTACTCCCACACAGGATATGGTTCTCGGGATTAACTATCTTACCATTGATAAAGAAGGGCAAAAAGGAGAAGGAAAGATATTCTCTTCTGCTGAAGAAGTGAGACTTGCCTATACCTATGGATATGTTCATCTTCAGGCCATAATCAAGCTCAAATATAAAGGGGATGTTATAAAAACTACACCGGGTAGAGTCATATTCAATGAAGTTATTCCCGATGAACTGGATTTCCCGTTTATAAATGAGACTATGGATAAAAAGGCTCTGTCAAGATTTGTTGCAAGATGTCACCGAAAGCATGGAAATGCAAAAACTGCACAGCTTCTTGATAATATAAAAGATCTTGGTTTCAAATATGCTACAATATCTGCTACAACTATTGCAGTAGAAGATGTAGTTATACCGCCTGCTAAAAAGGTAATTCTTGCAAAGGCGGAAGAAACAGTGGGAGAAATCGACAGTTTCTTTAACCGCGGTCTTATGACAGAAGAGGAGAAATATAAGAAAGTCATAGAGATCTGGAGTGACACCACGGAAAAAGTCAAGAATGCCATGATGGATTGTCTGTCCAAACATAATCCTATTTATATGATGGTAAGATCAGGCGCAAGAGGTAATATTGACCAGATGAGACAGATTGGCGGTATGAGAGGTCTTATGGCAGACCCGTCAGGTAGAATTCTGCCTCTCCCCATAAAGGCAAATCTTCGTGAAGGTCTTACTGTGCTGGAATTCTTTATTTCCACTCATGGCGCAAGAAAAGGTCTTGCCGATACCGCTCTCAGAACGGCAGATTCCGGATATCTGACCAGAAGACTTGTAGATGTTGCCCAGGATGTAATTATTCGTGAGTATGACTGCGGAACTAACAATTATATTGTAACTTCGGCCGTACAGGAAGAACAGATGGGTGAGTTTGAAGGCAATATTATTGTTCCTTTATTTGACAGGGTTGTCGGCAGAATTGCTGCTCTTGATATAGTTCACCCTGAAACAGGAGAGGTTCTTCTCCCCAAGGGAACATTTATAGATGAAGATAATTTTGAGATTATCACTGCTGCCAATATAACCCAGGTTCCTATAAGATCCATACTGTCATGCCGATGCAAACATGGAATATGTCAGTTATGTTATGGCCGTAATCTTGCTACAGGAAGAATTGTGGAAATCGGTGAGACAGTCGGTATTATTGCAGCTCAATCCATCGGTGAACCGGGTACTCAGCTTACACTGAGAACATTCCATCTCGGAGGAACTGCTGTGGCAGATATCATTCAGGGGTTACCAAGGGTTGAAGAGCTTTTTGAAGCAAGAAAGCCGAGAGTTCATGCCATTATAACCGAAATAGACGGAGTGGTCAGATTAAGTGATGAAAAAGGTATGAAGAGGATTGAAGTTCAGTCTGCTTCAGGTGATGCCAAAACCTATTATGCTCCTTTCAATGCCCGCCTCAAGGTTAAGAATGGAGAATTTATACAGGCAGGTGCACTCCTGACAGAAGGCCCGACAAATCCTCATGATATACTCAGGATTAAGGGTGTAGATGATGTTCAGAACTATCTTGTTGAAGAGGTACAGTTTGTATACCGTCAGCAGGGTGTAGATATAAACGATAAACATATAGAAGTCATTGTAAGGCAGATGTTAAGGAAAGTAAAGGTTGAAGAAGCAGGCGATACGGATCTGCTTCCCGGAGAACTTGTAGATGCATCCCTCTTTGTGGAGGAAAATATGAGGGTCACATCACAGAGAAAGCAGCCTGCTGTCGCGAGACCGGTATTACTCGGTATAACAAAAGCTTCTCTTGCTACAGACAGTTTCCTCTCTGCCGCATCTTTCCAGGAAACCACCAGGGTTCTTACCGATGCAGCCATAAGAGGTAAGGTAGATCCTCTTATAGGACTCAAGGAAAATGTTATTATAGGTAAACTTATACCGGCAGGAACCGGTATGCCTAAATATAGAAATATTAAAATAAACATTGCAGAACCTGATGAAGAACTGGATGATGACGAAGATGTTGCAGAGGAACAGCCTGTTCCTAAAGAACAGGTAATAGAAGAAGATATTTCAGATGATATTAAAGAAGAAGATGAGGGAGAAATTGAAGTAGAAGAAGTGACCCGGGAATAGTATGTCAGCATGTCAGCATGTCAGCATGTCAGGTGCTTTATTTGTTCTGCTGAAGTGCTGAAATGCTGAAATGCTGAAGTACTGAAGTGCAAAGCTCGAGTTTTGCAATATCCTTAAGCAGAGGTAAGCCGGTAAGCCAGTCAGGTTTTTTATCTCTGATAATAATCTGGATTGCCGGCTGATTGCAAAAGTCGAGTTTATTTTTTTGAAAGAATTACTAAATGCTTGACAGGTTCAATTAGTAATGATAGAATATATGCCTATGTGTAAAAAAATAGTACTTTTGACTTATAGAAAATAAATTTTGAGGAGGTGAAAAAAACTGGTTTGAAAGGGTTCAGCCAGTAAATATTAGTGTCAACTATTAATCAGTTAGTTCGCAAGGGAAGAAAATCTGTCAATAAAAAAGTTAAAGCTCCTGCATTGCGTTATTCTTATAACACACTTAAATTTAAAATGCTTCAGGCAGATAAAGGTAACCCTCAAAAAAGAGGAGTATGCACACAGGTAAAGACTGTAACACCTAAGAAACCTAACTCTGCTTTGAGAAAAGTTGCAAGGGTTCGTCTTACAAATACCATAGAAGTGACCACTTATATACCTGGTATAGGACACAACCTTCAGGAACATTCTGTTATACTGATGAGAGGCGGAAGAGTAAAAGATCTTCCCGGTATTCGTTATCATATTATCAGAGGTACCCTTGATACGGCAGGTGTTGATAGCAGGCGACAGGGACGTTCCAAATACGGAACAAAGAGACCCAAAAAGTAATTTTGGAATTTAGCTTAAAGAAAGGCAGGGAGATTTGTGCCTAGAAAAGGACCAGTACCGAAAAGGGAAATTATACCGGATCCTATATATAATAGTAAGGTAGTTACCCGTTTCATAAATAAAATTATGTTAAAAGGTAAAAAGAGTACGTCAGAAAAGATATTTTACGGTGCTCTTGAGATTATCGGTGAAAAAACCAAAAAGAATCCTCTTGAGGTTTTTGAGCAGGCAATGGAAAATGTTATACCTGTCCTGGAAGTAAGAGCCAGAAGAGTGGGAGGCGCAACCTATCAGGTGCCTTCCGAAATCAGGGCTGAGAGAAGACTCAGTCTTGCCATGAGATGGCTTGTAGGTTATTCCAGGCAGAGACCGGGAAAAACTATGATGCAGAAATTGTCTGATGAATTGATGGATGCCGCCAAAGGCGTGGGTGCATCTGTAAAAAAGAAGGAAGATACCTATAAAATGGCTGAAGCCAATAAAGCTTTTGCTCATTACAGGTGGTAAAGGACTGAACGGAATTGTCTAAAAAAGTGACCAGGCCGGAAAGGGCGCTTGAAAAAATAAGGAATATAGGTTTTGCTGCTCATATCGATGCAGGTAAAACTACCACTACGGAGAGAGTACTTTTCTATACAGGGAAAGTTCATCGTATCGGTGAAGTAGATGATGGTACTACTACTACGGATTTTTTGCCTCAGGAAAGAGAAAGAGGTATAACTATCGCTTCTGCAGTAGTATCCTGTGAATGGAAAGACTTTTTGATTAATATAATCGATACGCCGGGCCATGTTGATTTTACCGTTGAGGTAGAAAGAAGTCTTCGGGTTCTGGACGGATTGATTGTAATATTCTGTGCTGTCGGTGGTGTGCAGCCTCAGTCTGAAACCGTATGGCGCCAGGCTGACAGATATAATATCCCCCGTATAGCTTATATTAACAAAATGGACCGTACAGGAGCAGATTTTTATGCTGTACTGGATAAGATGAAAAGCCGTTTTGGAGATAAAGTTGTTCCGTTACAACTGCCAATAGGATTTGAGCAGAGTTTCGAAGGGATAGTAGATCTTATCAATCTCAGGGCTTATACCTATATAGATGAACTGGGAGCAGAATTTTCTGAAATTCCGGTTCCTGAAGATATGCAGCAAAAAGCAAATACTATGAGAGAAAAATTAATAGAAGCTGCTGCTGAAGGCAATGATGAACTCCTGACAAAATACATCAATGAAGAGGAAATCTCTCCTGAAGAACTTGCAGGAGCCATAAGGAAAGGAACCATTAAAAATAATCTGATTCCTGTTTTTTGCGGTACTTCTTTGAAAAATAAAGGTGTCCAGTTCTTATTAAATGCAATTGTAGATTATCTTCCATCTCCTCTTGAGGTGCCTGATGTTTCAGGAGTCAATCCGAAAAATAATCAGGTTGTCAGTCGAAAACCAGTTGCAACAGAACCTTTAGTGGCTCTGGCATACAAGATCGTATCAGACCCCTTTGTAGACAGGTTGACCTTTATAAGGGTTTATTCCGGTATTTTAGAGACAGGAAAATATGTCTATAATGTGAACAGGGATTGTAAGGAGAGAGTTAACAGGCTGTTAAGATTACAGGCAGACAGCCGTGAAGAAATTCAATCAGTCGCTCCGGGAGATCTGGCTGCAGTTGTTGGTTTCAGAAAGACCTCTACAGGGGATACACTCTGTGATATGAACAACAGAATTATCCTTGATTCCATACAATTCCCCGAACCGGTTATATATGTAGCAATAGAACCGAAAACCACTCAGGACGAGGAAAAACTCGCTCTGACTCTTATGAAAATCTCTGAAGAAGATCCCTCTTTTAAGATTAAGACTGATGACGAAACAGGTCAGACGATTATATCAGGTATGGGTGAACTTCATCTTGAGATTATTGTAGACAGGCTTTTAAGGGAATTTAAAGTAGAAGCCAATGTAGGTAAACCTCAGGTCTCCTATAAAGTTGCCATTACTACTGAATTTGAGGCAGAAGGTGTATACAGCCAGCAGACAGGCGGCAAAAGTCAGTATGGCCGTGTAGTAATCAAATTTTCACCTCTTAAGAGAGGCGAAGGTTTTAAGTTTGAAAATTTTGTTTCCCCTGAAATAATTCCAAAGGAATATATTCCTTATATAGAAAAGGGTTTGAAACTTTCTATGGATGCAGGTATATGGGGCTTCCCTGTTATAGATATAAAATGTTCTCTCGCAGACGGTACATACCGAACAGGAGAGTCAACAGAAATTGCCTATCAGGCGGCGGCTTCCATAGCTATGCAGGACGGCCTGCTTAAAGCAAGCCCTGTTCTTATGGAGCCTGCCATGAAGGTTGAAATTGTAGCAGGGGAAGAACATATCGGTGATATTATCGGTGATCTGGGAAGCAGAAGAGGCAAGGTTGAAAAAATAGAACAGCTTGCAGGAGATGCTAAAGCGGTAGAGGCAATGGTTCCTCTCTCTGAAATGTTTGGATATGCAACGGCACTTCGTTCTAAAACACAGGGAAGAGGGACATATACAATGGAATTTCATCATTATGATGAAGTACCATATGAAATTTCAAGTAAGATTATATCAATAGGTTATTAACGAGAGGAGAGGAAAAATAGATGGCAAAGGAAAAATTTGAGAGGACAAAACCTCATGTAAATGTAGGAACAATAGGACATGTAGATCATGGCAAAACCACTCTTACAGCAGCAATAACAAAGGTGCTTGCTACAGTAGGAAAGGCGAAATCTCTGAATGTAGATGAAATCGATATGGCTCCCGAAGAA
>JBEHWO010000067.1:0-21919 GCA_040217695.1 Vulcanimicrobiota bacterium
ACTGTCAGGTTCTTCTGTCATACCATTTAATGTAGCAGGCCTTTCTTCCGGAAGAATTACTTACGGACACAGATTTTTAAGTTCCGGCCCCATAGAGGTTCCCGGGGCAGATCAATTTAAAGAATTACTTTATAAGAACATGGTAATTCTGGATCATAATCAGAGGAAAGACATGATAGAAAGAGAGATAGCGGGCCTTACAGCAGCTCTGGGAGGTTCTATTTTAAACAATTCTGCCCTTATGGAGGAAGTAAACTTTCTTGTAGAATATCCTGCCTGTTTTACAGGTTCATATTCACCTGATTATCTGGAACTTCCCCGGGAGGTACTCGTTACTGTAATGAGCAAACATCAGAGGTATTTTGCTGTTATTGGAAATAACGGTGATATACTGCCTTATTTCGCAGCTGTCAGAAATGGTGACACAAGAGGACTTGAACTGGTAAAACTGGGTAACGAAAGAGTTCTTGATGCACGTTTTGCGGATGCAAAATTTTTCTTCCATGAAGACAGAAAAGTTTCTCTTGATACACATCTTCCGAAACTTAAGAGTATAGGTTTTCAGAAGAATCTGGGCACCATGTTTGATAAGTCGGGAAGAATAAAAGAACTGGTAAAGTTTATACTTACCGGCATGGAAAAACAGGAACTGATAAAAGACGGAGATAGGGCTTCAGAAATATGCAAAGCAGATCTTGCTTCCAGTATGGTCAAAGAGTTCCCTGAACTTCAGGGAATTATGGGAGGTATATATGCCTCAGGCGAGTCTGAAGAAGTCAGCAAAGCTATAAGGGATCATTATAAACCTGCCTTTTCTCAGGACAGTCTTCCTGAAACCCTTACCGGACAGGTTGTAAGTTTTGCCGATAAACTGGATTCTGTGACAGGCTGTCTTGGCATGGGATTTCTCCCTACCGGTTCGGCAGACCCATACGGGCAGAGAAGGTATATACTCGGAGTTATAAGGCTTTTAGCCGATGGTTATATAGAAGGATCTCTTCCGGAATACTTCTCAAGAGCTTTTGATCTTTATATGCAGGGAGGTTTTGCCCTGAAAGATAAAAAGAAGGTTACAGAAGATTTCGAAGAATTTACATTTCAGAGACTTGAAAATTATCTCTTATCTGCCGGATTAAAATATGATGTTATTAAATCAATCAAAGATGGTGCTTTGAGAAATATTAAAGATACGATCTCAAGGGTTAAAGCCATTACTGCCGTAAGAGATTTACCCGAGTTTTTATCTCTTGTTGCAGCTTTTACAAGAGCCTTTAATATATTAAAGAAAACACCGGCAGACAGGGCTGAATTTTCTTTAAATCTTCTCCAGGAAGAAGAGGAAAAAGCTCTTTATGAACATTTTAAAGAAACATCAGACGAGGTACAGAAATTATTTCTTGTTCCCGATATGGTAGATTATCCGGAGGTTATGAGAAAGCTTTCATCCCTTCGACCGAGTATAGATAAGTTTTTTGATAAAGTTATGGTTATGGTTCCTGATGAGACTCTCAGAAATAACAGGCTTTCTCTTCTGGATATGGTTGTCAATCTTTATCTGAAGGTTGCAGATTTCTCTGAAATAGTTGTAGAAGGAAGTAATATTGTATAATTTTACCAGACAGGTAAAAAACTTCTCCTTTATAAAAGGATTTGTATTTTACTTGTCGAAATATGGAATTTCTCATTTCGTATTTAATTTTTATTATGACTAATAACAAAGGAGGACTATTAAATAATGACGGAATGTGCATGTAATTGTAATTATAAAAGGATATATCTTTTTGAAGAAGGCAATAAAGATATGAAAGACCTTCTCGGCGGTAAAGGTGCCAATCTTGCAGAAATGACCAATATTGGCCTTCCTGTACCCCCCGGTTTTACTATAACCACTAAAGTCTGTAATGAATATATAGCAAAAGGTGGCCTTCCTGAAGGACTTATGGAAGGAGTAAAGGAACATGTAGGCGTAATAGAGAAAAAAATGAACAAAAAATTCGGTGATCCTGAAAATCCACTTTTATTTTCAGTAAGATCAGGTGCCAAATTCTCTATGCCGGGTATGATGAATACCATTCTTAATCTCGGCCTCAATGATGAAACAGTAAAGGGACTCGTAAAACTTTCCGGTGATGAACGTTTTGCCTATGACTGTTACAGAAGATTTATTGATATGTTCGGTGATGTAGTGCTCGATGTTGAACATGAGCACTTTGAGGCAATTCTGAAAGAATATAAGAAAAAATTCGGTTTCACCCAGGATACTGAATTCAAAGCAGAACACTGGAAATCCATTGTAGAGGATTTTAAAGCTCTCGTAAGAAAAGAAAAGGGACTGGAGTTCCCGTCTGATCCCTGGAAACAGTTAGAGCTTGCCATATGTGCCGTATTCAATTCCTGGAACGGTCATAAAGCAATAACCTACAGAAATGAATTTAAAATACCCCATGATCTTGGTACAGCTGTTAATGTTCAGACCATGGTGTTCGGTAATTTCTTCGGTGAAAGCGGCTCCGGTGTTGCCTTTACAAGAGATCCTTCATCAGGAGAAAGGGAGATATACGGCGAATTTCTTGAAAATGCCCAGGGTGAAGATGTTGTGGCGGGTATTCGTACTCCCAAACATATAAGCCAGATGAAGGTTGATGTACCTCATCTTTACAATGAATTCGCAAAGATCTGTGATATACTTGAGAAACATTACAGAGATCTTCAGGATCTGGAATTTACCTTTGAACATGGCAAACTCTTTATGCTTCAGGCCAGAGTAGGTAAAAGAACTACTCAGGCTGCCGTAAAGGTTGCTTATGATATGGTAGAAGAAGGACTTATAACAAAGGAAGAAGCAATAATGAGAATCGATCCCCATCAATTAAATCAGCTTCTTCATCCACGTATAGCACCTGCAGCAAGGAAGAAAGCCGAAAAAGAAGGACTTCTTCTGGCAGAAGGTTTACCGGCATCTCCCGGTGCTGCTACAGGTTCTGTAGTATTCAGTTCAGATCTTGCAAGAGAACTGGGTGATAAAGGTGAGAAAGTACTCCTTGTAAGACCGGTTACCAATCCCGATGATGTCCATGGTATGATTGCGGCAAAGGGCGTCCTTACAAGTGAAGGCGGTATGACAAGTCATGCCGCAGTCGTGGCAAGACAGATGGGAAAACCATGTGTTGCAGGATGTTCTTCCATTCAGATCAATCTTCAGAAAAAAGAGTTTAAAGTCGGTAACAGAATTGTTAAAGAAGGAGATATTATTACTATAGATGGCGCTTTTGTTAAAGAAGGCAAAACTGTAGGACAGGTTTTCTACGGAAGACTTGACACAGAAGCTCCTGAATTAAGTCATGAAGCAAAAACCATTCTTCAGTGGGCAGATGAAATCAAACGTCTTGGTATTCATGCAAATGCCGACACACCTGAAGATGCAGCAAAGGCACGTAATTTCGGTGCCAGAGGTATTGGCCTCTGCAGGACTGAACATATGTTTATGCAGCCGGAACGTCTTCCCATAGTTCAGGAAATGATTATTGCCGATACGCCTGAAGCAAGAAAAATTGCTCTCGCAAAACTTCTCCCCGTGCAGAGGGAAGATTTCTACGGCATACTGAAAGCTATGGAAAGCTGTCCTGTTACAATAAGACTTCTGGATCCTCCTCTTCATGAATTCTTACCGGTTCTGGATGATCTCCTTGAAGAAGTAATAACCTTAAGGGTTACAGGGAAAGATCCTGAACTTCTTAAAGAAAAGGAAAAAATTCTCAGAAGAGTAAGAGAACTTCATGAGTCAAACCCGATGCTCGGTCTCAGAGTATGCCGTCTCGGTATAGTATATCCAGAGATTTATGAAATGCAGGTAAGAGCTATATTTGAGGCAGCATGTCAGCTGGTAAAAGAAAAAGTCAATGCTGTGGTAGAGGTTATGATACCCGGTGTGGGCCATCAGCAGGAAATGAAATTTACCCATGACAGTGCCAGACGTATAGCCGAAGAAGTGATAAAAGAAACAGGTGTCCATGTTAATTACAAGATAGGCACTATGATAGAACTTCCCAGAGCCTGTACCGTAGCTGATCAGCTTGCAGAATATGCAGAATTTTTCTCATTCGGCACAAATGATCTGACTCAGACTACTTTCGGATACAGCCGTGATGATGCAGAGAGAACTTTTATTCCTGCATATTTAAACAAGCATATTCTGAAGGTTAATCCCTTTGAAGAGTTAGATAGAGATGGCGTGGGTAAATTAATGAAAATGGCCATAGAGCTCGGTAAAGGTAAAAGAGCAAATCTTAAAATAGGTATCTGTGGTGAACATGGTGGAGAACCTTCTTCCGTAGAATTCTGCCACCTCATCGGCCTTAATTATGTAAGTTGTTCTCCTTACAGAGTTCCTATTGCAAGACTTGCTGCAGCTCAGGCCAAGATTAAGAACGGTTAGTGAAATGAGGTCGGGTAAGTGAGTGGTGAGTAGTGAGTAGTGAGTGATGTTCACTGTTCACTGCTCACTGTTCACTGCTCACTGATATATGGGCAGGATAACAGAAGAACTCATAGGAGAAATAAAAAATAAAAATAATCTGCTCGATCTTATATCCTGTTATGTTACCCTGAAAAAAAGCGGAAAGAGTTATCAGGGACTCTGTCCTTTCCATTCAGAAAGGACTCCTTCTTTTTCAGTAAATCCGGAAAAAGGTTTATGGTATTGTTTTGGCTGCAGCAGCGGAGGAGATATTTTCGACTTTCTGAAAAAAGTAGAAAACCTCTCTTTTTTTGAAGCTGTAACGTCTCTGGCTGAAAGAGCCGGAATAGCCATACCGGAATCTGAGGAAACAGGATATTCCGAAGCTTATAAGGATAAAAAGGATCTCTATGCCCTTAACGGACTGGCAGCTGATTTTTATCACTGGGTTCTTCTGAAACAGACAGATACTATTGCAGTCTCATATCTTAAAGAGAGAAATGTGACCGGAGATATAATAGCAAAATTCAAAATAGGTTATGCACCTTTTGATAAGCAGTCTCTGGTTAAAGTGTTAAATAAAAAACAATATTCTATGGAACTGGCTCTCAGCGGAGGCCTTGTAAGAAGGGAACAGGACGGTCATTACAGGGATTATTTTATAAACAGGATTATGTTCCCTATTTTTGATCTCCGTGACAGGGTTATAGGGTTCGGAGGTCGTATAATAGGAGACGGTAATCCGAAATACTTGAATACTCCTGAGACCCCGGTTTTCAATAAAGGTAAAAACCTGTATGGTCTTAATATGGCCAGAAAAAGAGAAGATAAGACTTCTCCTTTAATACTTACAGAAGGTTATATGGATCTTCTTTCCGTAAGTCAGGCAGGATTTGAAGGAGTTGTTGCATCTCTCGGCACTTCTCTTACTATGGAGCAGGCCACTCTTCTGAGGAAATTTACTTCAGAGGTTATACTCGCCTATGATGCAGATACGGCAGGTATTTCTGCTACAGGCAGAGGGGTGGGGTTGCTGGAAAGTGCAGGACTTTCTGTTAAATCCTTAATCCTGCCTGAAGGAAAAGATCCTGATGAGTTTATCAGACTTAAAGGAAGAGATGCTTTTCATAAAATCCTGGAGGATAAAGTAGATTATTTTATCTATCTCATTACATGGCTTGAGAAAAAATGTGATCTTACTACAAAGGAAGGTAAGGAGGACTTTTTAAAAGGTATTGAGCCCTTTATGACAAATGTTCAGAATTCTTTGAATCGTAATGAGTATTTTAAAATTATAGAGAGCAAGAATCTCGGGCTTTCCGATAGAGAGCTTATGTCCAGATTCAGAACTTATAAAGAAAAAAAGAATTTAAAAGTTCCTGTTGATACAGGAAAATCATTTGCTGATACCGAAAGAATATTACTTCGTTTGATGTTGCAGAATGAAGATGTTATGAAACTGGTCTTCCAGAGGTTTAAGCCGGAGGAATTTTCTGATTCTATATGTCATAAGATTGCTCAAATCTGTTATAAAAATTTCCTTGCAGGGCAGGATTTTTCTTCAGAAGAACTGGCAAAAGAAATACATGATGAGAAAGAAAAAAAGGTTCTCGCAGAAATGTTATTGATGGAAGATGATTATCCTCACGGTGAAGGATCTGTTCTCGGGTTAATAAAGACTTTAAAAGATAAAAAGTTAATTGATAGAAAGAAGGAAATAGATTTGATGTTAGAACAAGGTAAAGTGAAACCTTCTGATGAGATTTACAAAGAATACCAGAAACTCCTGCGTTATTTGAAGGGAGGGAGATCTTGAAGTGAATAGCGGAAATAATATGCCTCTTCATGTAAAGGATTTGATACAAAAAGGGAAAAAGCATGGTACCCTTACCTATGATGAGATTAATGAGGTTTTAGATACTGAACAGGAACTTACAGAAGAAAAGCTGGAATCTTTATTTGATATTTTTACCAGTGAAGGTATAGAAGTTGTTGATGATAAAAATGAAGCTATCAGTAAAAAAGCTCCTGATGAAGAAGTAGATGTGGAACAGTTTTTTACCCTTCCTGAAGGTGTTTCTCTTGATGATCCTGTAAGAATGTATCTTAAAGAAATAGGAAGAGTTGAGCTTCTTACTCCCGAACAGGAAGTAGATCTGGCTAAAAGAGTGGAACAGGTTGAGGTTCTTGAGGATAAAGCCTATAAATATTTTGCGGAAAAATTCAATTTACTTGAAGAAATTGATTATGACAGAAGACTCAGAGAAGAAACAAAACACAAAGTTAAACTATTGCTTAAACAGGAATTACTTCAGAAAGATGGAGAACACAGGCAGCAGGAAAGATCATTAAATGAACTAATAGAAAAAACTATGGAGAAAATAATTTCTCAGGAATTTGTATTGAAAAATAAATCTAAAATTCTTTTGAACCAGTTATTGAGCGGCAGACCTGAGTGGGTTTTTTTTCATCTTGGTTATGTAGTTTCCCATCTGCCCGATTTACTCTTCCAGGTTTGCCTGCGTTATTTCAGTGTTATATGGTCTGATATGATTAAACTGGATGTTTCTCCTTCCGATAAAGATGTAGAGAGAGAACTGTCACGGAGAAAATTTGATGCAGAAGAAGCAAAAAGAGAACTGATAGAAGCGAATTTGCGTCTTGTAGTAAGTATAGCAAAAAAATATGTGAGCCGTGGTATGTTATTTCTGGATCTCATACAGGAAGGAAACCTTGGTTTAATAAGAGCGGTAGAGAAGTTTAATTATCACAAAGGATATAAATTCAGTACCTATGCTACCTGGTGGATAAGGCAGGCCATAACAAGAGCTCTTGCCGATCAGGCCAGAACCATACGTATTCCGGTCCATATGGTGGAAACAATAAACAGACTCATAAAGGTTTCCAGAAGACTTCTTCAGGAACTGGGCCGTGATCCCAGTATAGAAGAAATAACACAGCAGATGTATCCTGTAGACAGAGAGGAAATAAAGAAACAGCTCAGTGAACAGCTTGGAAGAAAACTTACGTCAAGAGATAAAAAATTTGTAGACGAAGAAATTAAAAGGCGTACAAGATATAATCTTGAAAGGGTAAGGGAAATAATTAAAATAGCCCAGGAACCTATTTCTCTTGAAACTCCTATAGGTGAAGAAGAGGACAGTCATTTAGGTGATTTTATTGAAGATCATGAAGCGGTTGCTCCTGCGGAGGCTGCGTCTTCCATATTACTTAAAGAAAAAATGGAAGATGTTATGGAAAATCTCACCGAAAGAGAGAAAAAAGTGTTGAAACTTCGCTTCGGACTTGCAGACGGAAGACCGAGAACCCTGGAAGAAGTAGGTCAGGAATTTGGTGTTACAAGAGAAAGAATTCGTCAGATAGAAGCCAAAGCCCTGAGAAAACTGCGTCATCCCGCCAGAAGCAAGTGGTTAAAAGATTATTGGGAAGGTCAATAAATCTATTGACAAGTTAAAAAACTTTTGTTATAATCAATCCTCGTAAGTTCGATAAAACATTGGGTCCATAGCTCAGCGGTAGAGCAATCGGCTCATAACCGATCGGTCTCTGGTTCGAATCCAGGTGGGCCCATGAATATATGCCCTCATCGTCTAGTGGCCTAGGACACCGCCCTTTCACGGCGGAGACCGGGATTCGAATTCCCGTGGGGGTATCAGAAAGAGTGAGCAGTGATCAGTAAGCAGTGAACATCAGATATAAGTCTTTATTAACAGGCTTTTATCTTCTGGTAACTGGTAACTGATCACTGTTCACTGTAAAGGGGCGAATAGCTCAGTTGGCAGAGCATCTGCTTTACACGCAGGAGGTCACAGGTTCAAGTCCTGTTTCGCCCATAATAAAAACCATCTTTTAATTAAGATGGTTTTTTCTTTTCCCTTTCTAAATTATTTTTTGCAACTACTCTGAAAGATAAAAAGAGGAAAAATATCCTTGATGAAGAATGTTTATAACAGATTGCGATAGAAGGAGTCAGGTTAATGAAAGATTTATGGAAAATATACCGGTTGCAGGCCTATGAAAATGATCTTCTCTACCTGAGAGAACAGATAAGTCTTCTTGATCCCGGGAAAGAACTTGAAGAGAAAAGAAATAATGCTTCTTCTCTTTTAAAAAATGCCAGGGATAAGCAGGAAACCAATAATAAGAGACTTAAAGCTCTCGGTTTTGAAACACTTGAACTGGATAAACAGATAAAAACAATAGAAGATAAGCTGTATGGCGGCAGGCCTGTTAATCCCAAAGAAACTGCCCAGTGGCAGAAGAAGATTGATGATATAAAAAAGAAAAGAGAAGCGATAGATGAAGAAAGTCTGACATTGATTTATGATAATGAAGGACTGGTGGATGAGATAAAAAAACTGGAACAGGATTATCAGATTATAGAAGAGGAATATAAGAAATATTATACTGTTTATGAAGGAGAGTTGAAGGATCTTAATTCCAGAATAGAAGATATTGAAAATAAGAAAAAGAAAATAATGGAAAGTTCAACGGAAGAACTGTTGAAAATATATGAAGATACAAAAATAAAACGGGGAGGAATTGCTATTGTAGCTCTTCAGAAAAGTTTCTGCACGGGATGTGGAATGACTCTCTCTGAAAGGCTTGTAGAAAGAGCCAAATTGAAAATGACTCTTGAATACTGTGAACACTGCGGCAGGATATTATACTGGGAAGGAGACAGAGGAGCAAGCCAGCAACCTGCAACCAGTCAGGCATAAATATAATGCATATAAAAATTCATTTTTTATGGCGTTTAGTTTTATAGTTATTTAAGGGTTATGGGGGGCTAAGAAGCTTAAAAACCCAAAACCTGAAATTCAAAACTTAATTTTAACTTAAGGAGGGAAAAAGAGGTTTCTGTTTTTCTGAAACCATTTATTATGAACGTTTTCAGACCCTGTAAATTTAGAAAATCCAAACTTGGTATATTTCAATGTGAGAAACATTTTTTTGAACATGGTCATCCTGATAATTACAAGGAAGTTTATCAGTTCTGTTCCGGTGTTATACCTGATTATTTCTGTTCTTATGCTGATTTCGGTTTTAATATGGAAGGTCAGCCCACTGTGTTTATTAACTGTACCCATCCGTTTATCTCACGGCCTATGAACAGTTTTGAAGAGTGCAAGACCTGTGAATATGCTCCTCCTCAGGAAGATATGCAGGCTCTTGGCGGATAGATTCGTGACGCGTGACGCGTAACGCGAGGTGGACGATGATATTTCCGGATTTGTGTTGTTTTAGAAATTATATAAAATTAAAGAAAGGGCTCGCTGTTCATTTCTTTGTAAGTTTACTTATATGGAAAAGTACGGGAGCTTTTATATTAACATGAAGAATAAATATGATGTTTTAATTATAGGTGCAGGGCCTGCAGGCATATTTGCTGCCCTTGAACTTGCCAAAAGAAGTAAACTCCATATTGCTCTTATTGAAAAAGGTTTTGATATAGACTCGAGAAACAAACGACTGAGCGGATGGGGTGGTGCAGGCGCCTACAGTGACGGGAAACTTACCCTTTCCACAGAGGTAGGAGGTCAGCTTCTGTCAAATTTACCTTCAGCCGAAGCAGAGAGCCTTCTTCAATATACAGACAATATATATCTTCAATTCGGTGCAACCGATACTGTTTATGGTGTAGATGAGGAAAAATCAAGAGCCATGCACCGTAAAGCAGTAATGGCCAATTTGAAATTTATTCCTATGAAGGTTCGTCATCTCGGAACTGACAGATGTTTCTTTATATTAAAAGAAATGAGGAAGTTCCTGGACGATAAAGTGGATGTAATTACAGAAACCTCTGTAGAACAGATACTTGTTGAAAATGGAAAAGCATCAGGTATAATTACGAAATCAGGAGAAAAGATTCTGTCGTCCTACGTGGTAGCATGTCCGGGCCGTGAAGGTTCGGACTGGCTGAGTCAGGAAGCCAGAAGACTTGAACTGGGGCAGAAAATTAATCCTGTAGACCTTGGTGTGAGGGTAGAAGTGCCTTCTGCCATAGCAGAACCCATTACAAAAGATGTTTATGAATCCAAGCTTATTTTCTATTCCAGATTATTTGATGACAGAGTCAGAACCTTCTGTATGTGTCCTGACGGTGAAGTGGTAACAGAGAATTATGAAGGTGTCATAACAGTAAACGGACACAGTTATTCGGAAAAAAAGACAGAAAATACCAACTTTGCTTTACTTGTAAGTAAGAATTTTACAGAACCTTTTAAAGAACCTATCAGTTATGGAAAATATATAGCAAGACTGGCAAATCTCCTGGGTGACGGTGTTATGGTACAGCGCCTTGGAGATATGATTTCAGGGCGCCGTACAAATAAATCAAGACTGGATAAATGTCTTGTTGTTCCCACTCTGAAGAGTGCTACACCGGGAGATTTAAGCCTCGTTCTTCCTTACAGATATCTTACTGCCATACTTGAAATGCTTCAGGCACTGGATAAACTTGCGCCCGGTATTTATTCACATCATACCCTTCTTTACGGTGTGGAAGTAAAATTTTATTCTTCCAGCCTTAATTTAACACAATCTCTTGAAACACGTATACAGAATTTATTTGCCGCAGGTGATGGTGCAGGAGTTACAAGAGGACTGATGCAGGCTTCCGTATCAGGTATTGTCGTGGCAAGAGGCATATTGAATAAGGAAAATGTGAGTAGTGAAAAGTGAAAAGTAGCAGGGGCGACCCAGGGGGTCTCCCGGTACCTATAAAGACACGCGTCACGCGTTACGCATTACGAATCACCCGTCACGCGTCACGCTATAGAAAGGTGGTGTATTATATGTCCTGTACTGTAGTTATCGGTACCCAGTGGGGTGATGAAGGAAAAGGTAAAATTATTCATCTTCTTGCAGAACAAGCCGATGTAGTGGTCCGTTTTGGCAGTGCCGATATACCCGGACACACTGTATTTTATAACGGTGTAAAATATAAACTTCATTTTATCCCTGTCGGAATCTTTTATCAGGAGAAACTTTCTGTTCTGGGAAACGGTATGGTAATAGATCTTGCCATGCTGACAGAAGAAATGGATTATCTGAAAAAGAACGGTGTTTCTCTTGAAAATTTAAAAATAAGTTCTATGGCTCATATTGTAATGCCATATCATAAATTACTTGACAGGCTTGAAGTAGAAGAAGATGATACGGCCAAAAAGGGAAGAACCAGAAAAGGTGTGGCATCTGCCTATTTGGATAAGGTTGCCCGCAAGGGTATAAGGGTTATGGACCTTATGGATGAAGTTTTATTTAAAGATAAACTCAGGAAATCAATAGAAGAAAAAAATAAATTTTTCAATGAATTTTATAATCTCTCATCAAAAGGTTTTGATGTCATATATAATGATTACATTAATTACAGAAATATTATTGCACCATATGTAACAAATACTCCCTTTCTGCTTAACAGTTTGAGTTCCCAGGGCAAAAAAATCCTCTTTGAAGGCATTCAGGGCACATTTATGGATCTGGATTTCGGTACCTATCCATATGTGGGGAATTATAATTTTACCGCAGGCAGTGCCTGTATAGGTTCCGGCATAGGCCCTACGAGAATAAAACATATAATAGGCGTGACAAAATCCTATATTACAAGAGTAGGAGAAGGGCCATTTCCTACGGAACTCTTTGATGATATGGGAGAAGAATTGAGAGCGGCAGGAGGAGAATACGGTTCCACTACAGGCAGACCCAGACGCTGCGGTTGGCTTGATCTGCCTATGATCCGTTATTCTGTCATTATAAACGGCCTTACAGGACTCGGTGTCACAAAACTGGATGTACTTGACGGCTTTGAAACGATAAAATTATGTGTCGGTTATGAATATGAAGGACAGATCTATAAAGATTTCCCACAGGATATAAAGATTTTAGAGAAGTGTAAACCTGTTTACAGGGAATTTCCCGGCTGGCAGCAGGATACTATTAAAGTCAAACATTATGATGATTTACCTCAGGAAGCACAGAATTACCTGAATTATATCTCAGAACAGGCAGGAGTCGAGGTTTTTCTTGTTTCAGTAGGACATCAGAGAGAACAGACTATTGTGAGAAGAGAAGTCTGGTGACAGGGATTTATATGAAGCGTGACGCGTGACGCGTGACGCGTGACGCGTGACGGGAGGAACAGATTTTTATTTTCGTTGTTACCTGACCGGTCATGGCTGTTTTCAGGATTTAAGGATTAACAGGATTGATTAACTCTTAATTCTGGCTTATACTACTTCAGTATTTTGATTGTACGTGATATTTTTTTATCCTATTGTTACTTGCCTGTTATTCTATTTTTTAATAAAATAAATTTAGAATTGTATTAATTTAAAAGAAGTGATATTTATGAAAGATGTAAGAGCAAATTTAATTCTCGGAAATTGTAAAGATGAGTTGAAAAATCTGGAGGATAATTCCATTGATCTTATAATAACTTCCCCTCCCTATGCAGACAGCCGAACACAGACATATGGCGGTATAAAACCTGATGACTATGTTTCCTGGTTTCTTCCTGTTACTTCAGAACTTCTCAGGATACTGAAACCTTCAGGTACTTTTATCTTAAATATAAAAGAAAAAGTTGTTAATGGTGAAAGACATACCTATGTGATAGAACTGATTCTGGAAATGAGAAAACAGGGATGGCTCTGGACTGAAGAGTTTATGTGGCACAAAAAGAATTGTTATCCCGGTAAATGGCCTAACAGGTTCAGAGATTCATGGGAAAGACTTTTACAATTTAATAAGAATAGAAAATTCAATATGTATCAGGAAGAAGTTATGATCCCAATGGGTGATTGGGCTAAAGCAAGGCTGAAAAATTTAAGTGAAACAGATAAAGTCAGAGATAATTCCAGAGTGGGTAGCGGGTTTGGCAAAAGAGTGGCCAACTGGCTTGACAGGGATAAGGTTTATCCTACAAATGTGTTGCACATGTCTACCGAATGTAACAATAAAAATCACAGTGCAGTTTTCCCTGAAGCACTTCCTGAATGGTTTATAAAGTTATTTACAAAAGAAGGAGACTGGGTTCTTGATCCATTTATGGGTTCAGGAACAGCTATTTCAGTAGCTCAAAAAATGGGAAGAAATTCTGTCGGAATAGAAATATTACCGGAATATTATGAGCATGCCAGAAACAGAATAAAACCAGTAGAATATTATTTACTGGAGGAAAAAGGAATTTATGAGACAAATAAATCTGAATGACGTAACATTATATGTTGAAAACAATATAGGTACATTCCATTCCAAGAGATTACATAATCTGGAAAAACTTAAGTTAAAGCAAATTTTAAAAAGAAAAAATCCCTATCTGTTCAGAGCAAAAAATATATTAAATGCCTACGATTTAGTAAAAATTCTTCTGGATGCTCATTTGTCTTCTCAGGAAGAAACTATTTTCGGGGAATTTCTGGAAGGGCTCGCTGTTTTTATCTGCAGTAAAGTCTATGATGGTAAAAAGTCTGCCGCGGAAGGGATTGACCTTGAATTTGATAGAGATAATATCAAATATATTGTTTCGATAAAATCCGGCCCTAACTGGGGAAATAGCAGACAGATAAAGAAAATGGAGGATGACTTTTTAAAGGCTAAAAGAATTTTAAAAACAAATAATTCTACTATACATGTTGTTGCAGTCAATGGTTGCTGTTATGGTAAAGATAATAACCCTGAGAAAGGTAATTACCAGAAGCTCTGCGGCCAGAGATTCTGGGAGTTTATTTCAGGAAATGAACATTTATATATTGAAATAATAGAGCCGCTTGGATATAAAGCAAAAGAAAGAGAAGAAACATTTGTAGAACTCTATAACCAGGTTATCAGTAAATTTGCAGATGAATTTACAAAAAATTTCTGCACAGATTATAAAATTGACTGGGAAAAACTAGTAAAATTTAATTCAGGCGTATGATTACAGGTATTGGAACAGATATTATCGATATAGACAGAGTTGAAAAAGCCATTGAAAATCCAAGGTTTATTGACAGGGTTTTTACATGCCGCGAAAAAGATTATTGCATGTCAAAAATCAGAAACGGCCAGCATTTTGCCGCCAGATTTGCCTCAAAAGAAGCAGTTATGAAAGCCCTCGGGAAAGGATTTGCCTTTCAGGATATAGAAGTCATGAATAATGAAGAAGGGAAACCTGAAATAATCTTATATGGTCATGCAAAAGAATATGCCCGGGAAACAGGAGTAAATAAAATTTTCCTTACCATATCTCACTCGCAGAATATGGCCATAGCATTTGTAGTGATGGAAAAATAATTTTAGCCCACCTCGATATTTTCACTTTTCTTTTATCACAATTTTAATATCTTTTTTCGAATAGAAGGATTTTGTAACGTTTCTATAGTATTAAGACAGGAGTTACGCACAAAATACAGGAAAACCAGGTCATTGCGAGCGAAGCGAAGCAATCCCATTATTACAGCAAAAACTGGTGGGATTGCTTCGTCGAGACGCTCCTCGCAATGACAAAATGCGTAACTCCTGTTAAGATTTAAGGTAGTAAATAAAAAGGAAGACCTTATATATTACAGGGGGGATATTTATTGAAAGGGAGGTGTTATTATTAGAGATTTTTAAGCTCTTTTCTGTCTGGCCTCTATAAGAGTATCTTATTTTAATAGAAAGGGTGGTTATAAATAATATGATTACAAAATATATCTATATTACAACAGTTATAATTATATTAACTATGTTTATCGGCTGCGGCAGTGACTCCTCTGTGTCGCCCCCTGTCCCTGTAATAACTCCTACACCGACAGCTACACCAACAGCGATTAGTGGCCCTCCGATGGTGTCAATTCCGGGAGGGACTTTTAATATGGGTAGTACTGTTGGGACAACGGAACAGCCTGTTCATTCAGTTACTGTGAGTTCTTTTTATATGGGAACACATGAAGTAACCAATTCACATTATGTGTTATTTTTGAATTCTCAGGGGAACCAGACAGAAGGAGGGGCTGAATGGATTAGTATAGGGGCAAATCAGTATCAGGGAATAACAGGAGGCCCCGGAGCCGGGACATTTTCTTTATTGTCCGGTTATGAGAATCATCCTGTAGCATATGTGTCCTGGTACGGAGCAGTTGCGTACTGTAACTGGTTAAGCACCCAGCAGGGGTTAACTCCATGTTATGGGCCAATAAATGACAGAGGAGATGATCCGTCTGTATGGCGTACAAGAAATGGCTATCGTCTTCCTACAGAGGCAGAGTGGGAATATGCCTGCCGTGCCGGTTCTACTGCAGACTATTACTGGGGGGAGTCTTCTCCGAATCCCGAGCATATAGGTGATTATGCGTGGTATGAAAGTAATTCTAATGGAAATCATTCTATTGTATGTCAGAAGCTTCCGAATAGTTTTGGCCTTTATGATATGAGCGGAAATATGGGGGAATGGTGCAGTGACTGGTACAGTAGTAGTACTTTAAATCCACCTGCTTATTATAGTGTAAGTCCTGGAACCAATCCTACAGGTCCTGCTTCAGGCTCTGACCGTGTCCTTCGCGGCGGCAGTTGGTACTTGGGTGCCTCTTACTGCCGGTCTGCTGTCCGTTACGGCTGCGACCCGTCCGGCCGCTTCTACGACTTCGGTTTTCGTCCTGTCAGGAATTAATCCTTTATTTTTACCCTTTTATCCTTTTTTGAATTTTTCGAGAAAGGATATGAGATTGATAATGAATTTCTCCTGGTATGAGACCTTCAGACCTTCATTAACGGGGAACAGTGACTTAATACCACTCCTCTGTAATGAAGGTCTGAAGATCCGGGGAAGTTTTTTACAATAATTTTTCAAAACCGGCCTGTATGAAATGATGATCATTTGTAAAAACTTTTGTCATTTTTCTTTCTCTCATTATTGCAAAACTTGTGCAGTCTGTTAATCCCCAGTTTTTATCATTATAGCTTTTAAATATATTCCATCCTTTTTCAAAAATTTCTCCACTGATTTTTATTATTTCTAATATTCCTTTTTTTTCAGTATTTTTTATCTGTTCCATAAATATCTCTGCTATATGACGCATATCAGACATGCTGAAAGCATTACATGTTTCGAGTAAAATGGCATCGCTTGTTATTTTCTTTTCGTTTTTTATATCTTTATATACCATAACAGCCTGATTGTGAAGAGAATCTCTTCTGTGAACCAGAGCAATCCACCCTGCAGTATCAATAAATATCATAATTTTATTTCCTCTTTGGTAAATTATATAAATAATGATCATGTTCACTTGCCAGGTCTTCAGGGCTATTTTCTACTGCACTGGGAACCCATTCCTCAACATGTAAAAAAGGATCGTCTTCATAAGATATTTCATCTGCTGTTTTTTGTTTGTACGGACATATTATATCATTTAGTGCATTTCTTGGGATTTTAATCAATCTTGATCCAACTCTTATACCACGCAGCTTCCCATTTTCTAACCATCTCAAAACAGTTCTTTTTGATACCTTCAGAATTTCTGATACTTCCATAGGACTCAGTAAATCATCCTGTAATTGCATTTTTATCCCTCCTTAATATTAATTATATACATTAAATACTCAAAAGTCAATTAATGTCTCAATATGGAAAAATTATAATTTCTTCTCTAAAAGAAAAGATAAAGGATTTTACCTGGAAAACATAGAATTTACATTATATTAGCTGATTAAGAAAATCCATAAATGATCTTCCCGTGACGCGTAACGCGTTACGCGTCACGATACCAGAGGTGATAAATTGTTAAAAATAGTAACTTCTGAAGAAATGCAGTCTATTGATAGAAAAACCATAAATGAACTCGGAATACCCGGCATGGTTTTAATGGAAAATGCAGGTCGTGCCGTTTATGAACGAATTATCAGGAGAATTAATAGAGATTCTTATGTGATAATTCTTGCAGGAAGAGGAAATAACGGGGGAGACGGTTTTGTCATTGCACGACACCTTTTTAATAACGGCTATAAAGTTAGAATCTTTCTTATTGCAAAAAAAGAAGATTTAAAAGGTGATGCCCTGACAAATTGTCTTATAGCAGAAAAAATCGATGTCCCTGTAAAAGAAATTTTTTCGGAAAATGATCTGCCTTTTCTTTCTTTTGAAATAGAGAAGGGAGATCTGATTGTAGACGGCCTTTTAGGGACAGGTATTAAAGGCGGTGCCAGAGGTCTTATTGCTGAAGTTATAAATATTGTTAATAATACAGGAAAGCCTGTTATAGCCATAGATACTCCTTCAGGTCTTGACTGCACTACAGGCCATGTGGAGGGCCCATGTATAAAAGCCACAGAGACAGTAACCTTCTGTCTTCCTAAAAGAGGCATGTTTATATTCCCCGGAGGACTTTATGTGGGAAACCTTGCAGTGGCAGATATAAGTATTCCGCAGGATTTCTGGAGAAAAGATAAAAATTTATACACTCATCTTATTACATCTGATATTATAAGAGATAACATCCCTGTAAGAAAATTAGATGCCTATAAAGGTACCTGCGGAAGAGTTCTTATAGTGGCAGGTTCCCCCGGATTTACGGGTGCTGCCGCCCTTTCGGGAGAAAGTTCTCTGAGAACGGGAGCAGGACTTGTAACTGTCGCTATTCCTGAACGCCTAAATGACATTATGGAAGTTAAACTCACAGAGGTTATGACAAAACCTCTGCCGGAAACTTCTGCCGGAACCATCTCTCTTAAAGCCTTTGACATTATTTCGGCTATATCTGCCGATGCCATGGCGATAGGGCCGGGATTATCGACAGAAAAAGAAACAGGAGAACTTGTGAGAAAATTGATCTCTTTATCTGAATTACCTGTTGTCATAGATGCAGACGGCCTTAATCTTTTATCGGAAGATATTTCTATCCTCGGAAAACGTAATTATCCTGTTATTCTGACACCTCATCCGGGAGAAATGGCCCGCCTTGCAGGTCTTACTTTAACAGAGATTAAATCAGACCCTGTCAGAACAGCCTCTGAATTTGCCGGAAAATGGAATGTTTATATAATTTTAAAATTTGCCCGTTCCATTATAGCAACACCTGACGGACATATTTATTTTAATCCCACAGGAACGCCCGGTATGGCTACAGGAGGAAGCGGAGATGTTCTTACAGGTATGGTGACCTCTTTTCTGGCACAGGGACTCAGTCCTCTTCATGCCTGTCTCTGTGGAACATATCTTCATGGACTCAGCGGTTCTCTTGCCTGTAAAGACATAGGAGAAGAGTCTTTGATAGCAGGAGATTTGATAGATTATATACCGGATGGTCTCGGAGTTATTAAATCAGGCCGTGAGCCTGTTGAATGGATTTTTTATATGTGAGTAGTGAAAAGTGAGTAGTGAAAAGTGAGTAGTGAAAAGTGAATGGTGAGTAGTGAAAAGTGAGTAGTGAAAAGTGAATGGTGAGTAGTGAAAAGTAGGGGCGACCCCCTGTGGTCGCCCGGTACCGGTAAAACACGCATTACGAACCACGCGTCACGCGTCACGCGTCACGCGTCACGATTATAACGTGTCACGAACAAAAGGAGAATAAAAATGTTAAAAAATAAAAATGTACTCTTGATATGTTTCCTCATATTTGCATTATTGTTAAATGACCGGATCTTTTCGAAAGAGAAAAATATTAAAAAAGAACAGAAAATGAAAAACAAGATAGCTTTTGTTTTACAGAACAATCTCTGGATTGCCAGTCCTGACGGGTCAGACCGGAAGCAGCTTACCCAGTCATGCGACGTCAATGAACCTTCCTGGTCTCCTGACGGGAAATCTATCCTCTTTGTTTCAGGCAGAAAGATATGGAAATATGATTTTGATACAGGCAAATCTGAAAAATTTATCGATATGCCCGGCTACTGTATAAGCCCTTCTTATTCTCTGGACGGAAAGAAAGTAATTTTTACCCATGAAAGTAACATATGGGATTATTTTCTTGGACAGAACAGAACTGAAATATGTGTTGCCTCTGCCGACGGAACAGGTGTACATGTCGTAATAAAAGCAGGAGAAACAATGATGAACTATCCGAGGTTTTTTCCCGGAGGAGAAGATATTGTATTTAATGAGTTAAGAACTGAAAAAATCAGCAATTATCTTGCTACATACAATTTTTCTTCCCGTAAAATAGAATATTTGAATTCAGACCCGGGCTGGCTCAGACCGGATTTTTCGCCTGATGAAAATTTTCTGGTTGCAGGCTGGTATAATTATGAACAGGGCGGGGAATTACGTATGATACGTCTGAAAACCCTTGGAGTAATAAAATTAATAGGTAAAACCAGGGGATGTCAGTTTACAAACCCTTCCTTTTCGCCCTATGGAGATAGGATTGTATTCGAGAAAGATTTTTTCTCTTCCAGCAAACAGACTTTTCTTTCTTATGGAATTTATGTTATGAACACTGACGGTTCCGGTATAAGAGAGATAATTCCTGATGCATCTGAACCGGACTGGCTTCAACTGGTAACGGGAGGATAATAGCGTGATGCGTGATGCGTGATGCGTGATGCGTAATGCGTAATGCGTGATGCGTGATGCGTAATGCGTGATGCGTAATGCGTGATGCGTAATGCGTGATGCGGATTAGTATTAGGATAGATGTTTATTATTAAAGAGAGGATGATAAAAGGTGATTACTGCAAAGGATTTAATGACAAAAGACGTTATTACCGTAAAACCTGATACTCCTGTAAAGGAACTGGTAAAAATGATGTCGGAAAATGATATAGAAGCTATTCCTGTACTGAATGATAAAGAAGAAATTGTCGGTATAATAACAGACGGAGATCTCGTTATGAGGGCATCTAAATTTCATATGCCACTATTTTATCAGATTCTTGGCGGAGTTATTTATCTGGAACATCCCAATGCTATGGATGCTGAATTAAAAAAAATGCTCGGCACTACTGCAGCAGATGTTATGACAAAAAGAGTCGTAGCAGTTACTGAAGACACTCCTCTTGAAGAGATAGCCAGTGCTATGGTGACGAGAAAAATTAAAAGACTTCCCGTGATAAAAGATAAAAAACTCGTAGGGATAATAGGGAGAAAAGATATTCTTACAATTCTTGCTAAAAATGGCGAACAGTGATTGGTAGGTAAAATCTGTGAATTATGCGTCACGCGTTACGAACCGGAGGTACATAAATGTTTTTAACTGATGCATGCCATATAAAATCAGATCTCAGTAAATGGAGGAGACTTATTCATGAATATCCTGAAACAGGGTTTAATGAAGTAAAAACCTCTGCTCTTGTAGATGAGTGTCTGAAGAGTTTCGGTATAGACTGTTTCAGACTTGTAAATACAGGAGTAGTAGGACTTATCAGGGGAAAAGAGCATGGTAAAACCGTTGCTCTGAGGGCAGATATGGATGCCCTGAGTATTCAGGAAGAAAATGATGTTCCCTATAAATCTAAAAATCCCGGTGTAATGCATGCCTGCGGCCATGATGCTCATACTGCCATGTTGCTCGGTGCCGCAAAGATTCTTTCAGGCAGAAGAGATTTATTAAAAGGAAATGTAAAATTTATTTTTCAGCCTGCAGAGGAAGGCCCCGGAGGCGCTCAACCCATGATAGATGCTGGAGTCCTTGAGAATCCTCATGTAGATGCAGCTTTTGCCCTTCATATGATCTCTGATATTGAAGCGGGAAAGATTGGTATTACATACGGTCAGACCCATGCTGCAAGCAGTAAATTTACCCTTGTTTTAAAGGGCCTGGCAGGCCATGTGGCAAAACCTCATAAAGCTATTGACGCTATAACTATGGCAGCAGAGGTTATACAGGCAATTCAGAGGATAAGAACAAGGCATGTAGATCCTACAGAAACAGTTCTTATAGGAATTGGCACAATAAAAGGGGGAGACAGATATAATATCGTAGCAGATCATGTTGAAATGGAAGGTACCTTAAGAACCCTTTCGAATGAAATTCATAAAGAAATTCCTCCTGTTATGAATAAAGTTATTTCTTCCATTGTGGCCAGTTACGGAGGGGATTATGAACTGAATTTTATGGAAGGATATCCTGGAGGAGTCAATGAACCTGCCATTACGAAATTTGTTGAAGAAAGTGCCGTGAAATTACTGGGCAGGGAAAATGTTCTCGTAAAGTCCCATCCTTCTATGGGGGGAGAGGATTTTTCATGTTTCCTTCAGAAGGTTCCAGGCGCTTTTATTCGTGTCGGCGGCGGAGGAGAAGGTTTTCATTCTCCTCTTCATCATCCGAAGTTTGATCTGAATGAAGACAGTCTTGTTACAGGCTCTGCTCTCTTATGCCGGATTGCATGTGATTATCTGACAGGTACAGGGATTTAGAGGATTTAAAACAGGATTTATAGGATTAGAGGATTTGTTATAAATAGTTTTATATTGAGTTAAATCTGTTTCCACGCGTCACGCGTTACGCGTCACGCGTTACGATTATTGTCCCTGCCCTTTTAATATTT
>JBEHWO010000068.1:0-21881 GCA_040217695.1 Vulcanimicrobiota bacterium
TCAAAAAATTGTTAAAAAATTGTTAACATATGAAGTAATTATAAAAAGAAAAGTTTCAAATGATTCATATCAGAAGGCTATTGAGAAATTTTAAGGTGAGTGGTAAGTAATGAGTAAAAATATGTTAAGTCACTACTTACCACTCATTGCTGAAGATTATTTTACCACCATTATCCTTGCCCCGTAAGGATTTACATCGAATCTGGCTTTATTGCTATTTATATCAAAACAATCTCCTTCATTAAGCAAATCTATCAATTTATTGCCATGCTTTACATTTAAATCAAAGGAAGAGCTTTTATCCGAAGAATTAATAGAAACTATTACTGTTTCGTCTCCTGATTTTCTTGAGAAAGCAAGCTGTTCATGATTTACGTGAAGCTGTTCGTAATTACCGTAACGGAGTGCCGGTGAATTACGGCGTATACGGGCGAGTCTGCTTATATGCCAGAACAGCCCTGCATGTTTCCAGAATTTTACTTCCTGAAGGTCAATACATGGTCTCAGTGCATCATCACTTCCGTTTGTTTTTTTCCCTTCCATGCCCCATTCACTGCCATAATAAATTGACGGAATACCGGGCATGGTAAATAAAATGGCGTAGAGAGTATACAGGTGTGACTGATTGTTAAGGGTTGATGCAACCCTGTCCACATCATGATTGTCCACAAAATTGTACAGGGGCAGGTTTTTATAGAGGCCATATTCATCACAGAATTCCCTGTTCAGTGAAAAGGCAATCTCGAAATAATTTTTATCATTATGGCTCGAATATAATCCTTTATAGCATTCGTAATTTGTCACGGAATCCAGATGACCTTCTTCGATCCATCTTCTGTAATCACCATGGATTACTTCTCCTGCCATAAAGAAATTTTCTCTGAGGCCATGGCAGAAATCGGAAAATTCTCTCAGGAAATTTATATCCATACAGTCTGCAGCATCAAGACGGAGACCGTCTATATGAAATTCATCGACCCAGAATTTTACCGCATAATAAATATGATTTTTTACATCACAGTGGTTAAGATTGAGTTTTACCAGATTATAATGGCCGTTCCATGTGTCATATGTGAAAGGATCATTATAAGGACTTCTTCTATCGAATGAAAGTCCCGAAAACCAGTTGCAATACTGAGAATTTTCCCTGTTGTTTATTACGTCTCTAAAAGCCCAGAAATCTCTTCCCGTATGGTGAAATACACCGTCAAGTATTACCTTTATGCCTTCTCTGTGCAGAGCATCTATTATATTTTTAAGAGTTTCGTTACTTCCGAGCCTCCTGTCTACCTGATAAAAATCGGCCGTATCATAACCATGACCGGTTGAAGAAAAAAGAGGGCCCAGATAAATAGCATTAATACCCAGTTCTTTAAAATGGGGAATCCACTCGTAAATTTTATTCAGCCTCTCTGTTACGGGAGAAGAAAAATCATTCTCCTTCGGAGCACCGCAGAAACCTATGGGATAGATATGATAGAAAATTGATTCTTTCATTGAAATTCCTCCTTGTAATCGTGACGCGTCACGCGTTACGCGTTACGCGAGGTAATAGATATTTTTATATACCATGTGGTATATTGAAGACAAAAAAAATTATGAAAAAATTCCGTACATAAACTGTTGCACAGCCCTGTATATCAGTTCATCGTTTAATTCGGTGTATCCGTTCAGGGCAAGTCCTATATAGGTATTTATCATACCCAGGAAAGTAGCTCCCAGTGATTTATGTTTCTCCTTCATGTTTCCATGATGTTGAGAGGCTGCAATAAACATTTCTTCTATAATATTGAAGTGTCTCCGGTTGAAACGGGCAATTATTTTCCATGAAGCACTTTCAGGTGGAGCAAACCACATGGCTAACTGCATCCTGTAAAAATTGCTGTTTTCTCTGGCAAACATAAAATGAACCTTTACCACTCTGTAGAGAGTAAGGGGAAGGTCGCCGTTATATGATGCAGATTCCTTTGTTATGTCGTATAAACGACCGAAGTTTGTCTCTATAAGTGCTTCCAGAAGTCCTTCCTTGCTGCCGAAATAATAATAGAGCGTAGGTTTTGTTATACCTGCAGACTCTACAATCTCCTGGACACTTACAGCATCGTAGCCCCTTGATGAAAAAAGATTTAATGCACATGTTAAAATATTTTCTCTGTTATCCATAATAAAATCAGTATACCATTCGGTATATAAAATGTCAATATTCCATGTCGAAAGAGTGATTCCACGAATCATCAAAGGCCATGCCATAATCTTTACAGGTTGTGCAGAAAGGCCGGGAAAATTTTTTCTTCAATATATCCTGCAGTTCGTCTTTAAATAAATTTCCGCATAAATAATCAGGATGATTGGCAGGTATCTGGCAGCATGTTCCTACATTGCCGTATTCGTCTATTGCAAAGGTTTCTGCCGGTAGTTTACAGCGTTTTTTCTTCATACTGAAAAATGCATAATAATAATCAAGGAAATAATCGCAGGATAATCTGTTTAACTGTTCCTTTTCCATAGTTCCTTCTATTAAAGCTATCTGCTGCCAGAAATCCATAATACCTGCATAGTATGGAAAAATGTTTATGCCCAGTTTTGATGCAAATTCTTTGCAGAGTTCAGTTTCTTTCATATTAAACCTGTATATATGATATAAAATTGTAATTTCTTTATTATATCCGTAATCTTTAAGTTTATTTACTATAGTGGTTATATTTTCTTTTATTTTTTCGAAGGAAAATCCATGGATTTTATCATAGGAATACTGTGAAAATCCGGGCATGGAAAAATATAGTGTTTTTAAGTATTTAGTCATAGAGGGAGTAATTTCGGGTACTATTGATCCGTTTGTACTTACCATATAGTTTATTTCGAAATCATTGATAATATGTATAATATCGGAAAATTCAGGATGAAGGAAAGGTTCTCCCCATTTGTAAATCCACAGGGTGCCTGTATTTTTGTCAAATATGCCTTTATCTGTAACATATTCTAAAATCCGCCTGAAAAGCTTTAAGTCTATAAATTTACCCTGTGGCTGATTCTGTGCTCCTGTAACACAGTAGGGGCATTTCGCATTGCATATGCCTGAAATTTCAACATAAACACGGGGAAAACTTTTTTCTGGTTTTTTTATGTTTTTTCCCATTTTTAACCTGCCTTTTTGAGATATTTTTTATTATAGTAAAGATCATGTGAAAATTTCTGTCAAGATCTATTTTGATTGCCTTTCCGAATATGTTTTTTTATAGTGTATTTCATAATTTAAAGGTACAGGAATTTTCATTTTCAATGGCGTAAAATAAAGCTTTAGATGAAAATTATGTAGAGGCAGTTTATCTAAATAATTTATTTATATGAGAATCGTAACGCGTTACTCGTGACGGGTTTAATCCCTGCGCATCACGCATTACGCATTACGAGGTCATTATTTATGGATAGTTATGAAACTAAGGGATGGCAGTTAAATAAATGTCTCAAATATATTAATCGTGACGCGTAACGCGTAACGCGTGACGCGAGAAAAGAGACAATTAATAAATTTTCATTCCTAACTATGATGGAAGTGAGTGGCGAACAGTGAAAAAAAGGATAAAAATAAATTTCAACGAATTGTTATAATTATTTTATATTGCATGCAATCCTCGCGTCACGCGTCACGCGTCACGCGTCACGAAACTATAAATGAATTTTTTACCTGTTTCTATATTATTCCTTATTATTTACTCGAAAGGGCTGGTATGATTATGATACTTTCCGTCATAGGAGGAGGGCTCGCAGGAGCAGAGGCTGCGTGGCAGGCAGCAGAGAGCGGTGTGGAAGTTCATCTTTATGAAATGAGGCCTTCGGTGAAAAGCGGTGTCCATCATACTGATTTCCTTGGAGAGCTTGTATGTACCGATTATTTCGGCCCTTCTGATATGCCTTTAAATCACGGTGACATATCACGGAGTCAGCCTTTATTAAGGGAAGAACTCAGGGTGATGAAGTCTCTTTTAATGAAATGTGCCGATAAAAACAGGATAGATTCTAAGAAATATTTCGCCATTGACAGAAGAAAATTTGCAGAAGAAGTGACGGAATATATCTCACATCACGAAAATATTAAAATTATCAGAGAAGAGTGTAAGTCTATTCCGTCAGGGCCGGCCGTTATTGCAACAGGCCCTCTTACATCCTGTGCTATCGGTAAAGATATAGCAGCTTTTGCGGGAAATGAGAATTATTCTGGCTTTGAATCATCTGCTCCTCTTATTCACAGAGATTCCATACAATATGATAAAGTCATATGTTATGAAAACAGAGAACATATATTCTGTCCTTTAACAGAAAATGAATTTAATGATTTTTTTACCGCTCTTTCTTCGGGAGAAAGAGTAAAACCCCATATGGTGGAACAGATCTATATAACAGACGTGAAAATACCTGATCTGCCCCATCTGGACAGACTGGGAGGACAGGCAGTAGAAGATCATGGCAGGGAAGATTTATACAAACTGCTCAAGGTTCCGCCTGATTTTCCGGGGCATATAAAAACATGTCTGGTTGTAAAACTGGAACAGGATAAACATAATAAAGATCTCTACAAGCTGATGGGATTTCAGACAAGACTGAAATACGGTGCACAGAAGAGAATTTTTTCTATGATACCGGGACTGGAACAGGCTGAATTTGTAAGATTCGGTCATATTCATCAGAGCTGTTATATAAGTTCCGGACAGTTGCTTCCCACATTGCAGCATAAAAAGAGAGACAATCTTTTATTTGCAGGTGAGATTGCAGGTACAGATACTTACCTTGCAGCTATGGGAACAGGCTGGCTTGCAGGACAGAACGGGGCAAGAGTAATAAAAGGGAAACTTCCTCTTATGCTTCCTCCGACAACTATGTACGGGGCACTCTGTAATTACCTTGCCTATGCTTCACCTGATAAATTTCAGCCTATGGTTCCAAATCTATTTTTACTTGAACCATGTCCGGGCGTAAAGGATCTGAATGATACGGATAAAATTAAAGAATTTTACGATAGATCCCTGAAAGATTTAATAGAATACCTTGTCGAATTTTTTTATAAATAATAGAGGTGACAGGCCGGTAGAAATGAAAAGATATTGTTTCAGTTTAGATAATATTATAGATGATTTTTCCCCCTTTCAGGAAACCGGTATTATCTATACAGTTTCAGGAAGAAGGTTACCTCCTGATATTCCCGTAACAGAGGGATTGAAAATTCTCTATGATTATATTGATTTTAACGCTATTGAAAGTGTTTACGGAGCTTCGGAAATAGAAACACCTCTTTACGGAGGATGGTTGAGTAAGACAGGGAAAAATTCCGTTCTTACAGCAGAGCAGATTGACGAACTGGAAAAACATAATATTAATTTTATGATTCCTCTGTCAAACCATCATTTCGATGAAAAAGCTTATAATGAAACGAGAAAACTTCTGGATAAATACCATCGCTCGGGTAACGGAATAATCTGTGTCTGTGATGAACTGGCAGAGAGAATTAAAAAAGACTATCCTCTTTATATAATAGAAGCAAGCAGCATAAAGAAACTCGTTCATTATGAAGATATTGACAGAGCACTTCAATTATATGACTATGTTGTAGTTCCGTCTGAATATAATAAAAGTGATGAGTTTCTGGAAGCTATAAAATATAAAGATAGGATTATCCTTTTCGGTAATTCCATCTGTGACCATTGCTGTCCGGGCCATGAATGTTACAGAGAGGTTTCAAAGAGATTTCAATCACAGGAGAAACTCCATGAACAGATCTGTTCCAGATTTATTTTTTATCCCAATGTAAATTTTGATCTTGGAAAATTCAAACAAATGGGCTTTAAGAGATTTAAACTGGTTCCTATTTACTATGAACATACGGAAAAACTTTTGGAAGAGTATCGAGTCAGGCAGAAGGTGAGCGGTGAATAGTGAGTGATGAACACTTTCACGCGTCACGCGTTACGCGTCACGCGTCACGTCTAAAAATAAATATACTTGTAAGCGGAACATACGGAGATATTATACCACATATAGCCCTTGCCAGAGGATTACAATCTGCCGGTCATGACGTAAAAATCGCTGCAGGTGAAAATTTTAAAAATCTTGTTGAAAGATATAATATAAAATTTTACGGCACTTCAAGCGATTACGAAAGAGTCATGAAAACAGACAGAGGGAGGGCGATATTACAAAAAAAAGGCAATATTAACCCATTCAGACTTCATCATCATATACTTCCTTCCAAGTTCAGGGAATTTGTAGATGCCTGGACAGGTGCCCAGTGGGCAGACCTTATCATAGGACATCATATGATCGTAGGCCTTCTGGATATTGCAGAAGCTCTCGAAGTTCCTCTCATACTTTCTTCTGCCATGCCACTTCTTACTCCTACAGGCGAGTTCCCCAGCATCCCCGGCCCCACCTGTTCCTTTGGCAGAACCTTTAACAGACTCAGCCATGCCTATTATAGATTTATTCAGGCTGTTATTTTCGAACAGAGAATTAATAAATGGCGGAGACATATTTTAAACCTGCCTCCAAGACCTGTTATAAGAGAGATTTTTACTGATAAATTTCATGACCTCAAAGGAAAACCTGTGCCTTTATTATATCACTTTTCGCCTTCTTTGCTTCCACGGCCCTCCGACTGGCCTGACAGTGCTTTTATCAGTGGCAGACTGATACTCAAACAGGATGAATTCTGGGAGCCCCCTGCAGATTTACTGAATTTTTTAGACAGCGGTCCTCCTCCTGTTTATATAGGATTTGGCAGTATGACCCTTATGAAGCCTGAGAAAATTACTGAGATTTTTATGAAAGCCATGTCTGTTACAGAGCAGAGAGCCATACTGGTTAAAGGGTGGGGAGGAATGACAGTTGAAAATAATGACATGGTATTTTCTATAGATTATGTGCCATATGAATGGCTTTTCCCCAGGGTAAGCGCTGTAATCCATCATGGAGGTTTTGGCACGACAGACTCCGGCTTGAGAGCCGGAAGGCCTTCACTTTTATGTCCTTTTTTTATGGATCAACCTTTCTGGGCGAAAAGAGTAAAACTTCTTGGAGTCGGCCCTGACCCCATACCTCAGAACAGACTGGGTGTAAAAGTTCTCGTCAATGCTATCGGCGAACTTGTTCATAACAGAAATATTCGTAAAAAGGCTGAAGCACTGGGTGAAAAAATGAGACATGAACCTGATGGAGTTTCTGCTGCAGTAAACTGGATAGAAAGTTTATTCCCTGGAAGATAAAAACGAGATTTGTAATACTAAAATTGATAGCCAGATGGTATAACCCGTGACGGGAGGAACAGATTCTCATTATTCTTTGTGACATTACCGGTCATGGACGTTTTGGGAATATTTTTTTAGCTATGAAATTTTATCATATATACCGGAATGTTGCTGAAATCTGTAAACTCCATCACGTATTGTGCTCTGAAGATAAGATATGTAAAAATTCATTTCCTGTAATTCTTCCCGGCTTATGGGAAAAACCTCTTTTTTCCAGTCATCGTAAAGTTTTCCGTAGTCTCTGAGAGCTACCTTCTTTTTTGCATAAAACTCGTTCCACAGGCGGGAACCCGGGTTTAATATGAGCCAGTTTATAATGGCACATGCCCCTGTTGTTATGACAAGATCGTAAATTTTATCTATTTCCCTTGATATACTTTTTTTATTCTGCCATGGGAAGCCTACTATAAAAGAAAATATAAGTTTTTTCCCCAGACCGATGTTTACGGCACTGTGTGCTCCTTTTACAATATCGTCTGGTGTAAATTTTTTACCTATTCTCTTTAATGTATCTTCATCAAAGGATTCCGCTCCTATGAGAATACTGTCTGTAAATGGTGCCAGGTCAATAAGCATTTCCTTTTCAAAAAGCTCTATTACATGACTGTTCCATATGGCCTGTATTTCAATCTTTTTTTCTTTAAGTATTTTTGCTATCTCTCTGGCTCTTGTTATATCTATTATAAAACTGTCGTCAATAATGAGAAATTTCCCTGAAATTACCCGTGACAGGTATGGCATAAAGGTTTCTATACGTTTGACAAAATCTTCTGCTTTGACGGCTCTCCAGCTTTTCTGATATGGTACAGAACAGTATATACAGTGATTTACACAGCCTCTCGAAGACTCTATGGAAAGCCAGTTACATGTGCCTGCAGGTAATCTGTCATAAAGAGGAACCGGTAAACGGGCGATTTCTTCCGGTGTCAGAAGAGGTGAAACAGGATTTATTATTATGTCTCCGTTTTTTTTATATATAAGCCCGGGAACTTCATCTTCTTTTCCTTTTTTTTCCAGAAGCTTCATAAGTGGTATTACGGATTTTTCTCCTTCTCCTCTTATAACATAATCTACGGGAAATTCTTCAATGATTTTTCTTCCGAACAATGTAGCCTGAAGTCCTCCAACTACAATTATCTGATCGTCTCTCAAAGAACGAAGTTTTTCTATAAGCCATCTGGAAGGATGCCAGTTCCAGGAATTGGAAGAAATCATTATTATATCGAAATCGAGAAGTTCTCCGGGCATTTCTTCCAGTTCATACGTTTCACTGAGCCAGTCTTTTATTGTAATTTCATATCCTCCCTGCTCTATAATTGCGCCGAGAAGATAAATGTTATAAGGAGAGGAACTTCTGTAGACAAAAGTATTTTTAAGAGGAATATAGGTTTCCTCTTTTTTTTCCATAGGCGCAAGGCTGAATAAAACTATTTTCATAATGTTAAATTCTCTTTCTCCCAAGCATAAATTCGCCTACAGGCGACTCTGAAAGATAATCAAGACCTGCTGCGCGGCAGAATAGATCTGCATCTCCGTTTCCGAGAGCACACGGGGAGAGTTCCATTGCTGTTGCAATAAGATACATATTCTGATAGAGTACTCCCACATTTTTTAATATTGTAGCATAGGCCATTCCTCTATATTTCCAGGAAACCCTCTGAAATCTTGCCGTAATTATAAGCAGTATTTCAGGATAACATAGTTTTACTGCCGATACGTGGGCTCTGTTTATCAGAGCTTCCACTGTTTCATTCCTTTCTGTAAGTCTGTGAAGTCTGTGGTTTACGGGATCATAATGATATATACCCGATGAAAGACCTTCACATTTATTTATTACAGGATATATTTCCAGTTCATAACATGCTCCTCCTCCTGCACAGGGCCTTACTGTTACCTGATACATTTCTCCTCCGTCCGCGGAATCTTTCACTTCTTTTACCCTGTAAGTTCTGTAGAGAAATTCACCTAACTGTTCCACTGTAACAGGTATGTCACCGTAAGATCTTACGGATTCTCTTTCTTCTACTATAAGACTGAAGGGATAATCATCTGTCATGAGTTTTTCCATGTCGGGTTTAAAGAGATTTATACCTGTACCGGCCGGTTTTTTAAAGGCAGGCTGAGGATCTATTTTATTTAAGAAAGGGTATGTGGCACCGTTTGGATAATTGTGACGGCCAATACGATGACGGCTGTGAAACAGCAGATCATGAAACTCCCATTGCTGAAGAGTCTCATTGTTTTCTTCTTCTTCCGGTTTTACAAGAAAATTATTATTAACCAGAAGAGACAGAAAACCGTTGACTGTATGTTTCTCCATACCTGTAAGTTTATATATATCTTCCCGGGTATGTTCCTTATATAAAAAATTAATAATGTCAAAACCGTTATGTAATATTATCCTGCAGAAAGACAGTGGAGATTCCATGATGAATCTGTTTTTTTCTCTTCTTATCAGGGCAAAACGGGATAATATAAATTTTTCGTCTTTTAATTCATCTGAATCTTTCCAGATAAAGTAATATGAAAAAGGTTCAATTGTTGCAAAAGGTTTTCCGTTATAATATATGGTGCGGCATATAACAGACAATCGAAAAAATCTTTCCAGATAATAATAAAACAGTGACACTCCCTGAAGTCCATCCATTTCTGTTACCATATCTGCAAGCTCATCTTCAGTACCTCCGTCGCCATTGAGTTTTTCAATAAAGGTTTTTATGCCCTGTGACGGTCTGTCTATATTCAGAGAGAGTATGTCATTCTGTAAAAATATATCACCTTCATTTCCCTCTGATATATTCATGTCTTCCCGAAAAGTTAAAACGAGATTTTTCATGTTATACAAAAACTCCTACAGGATTCAATTCTTCTTCTGTTTTCCTTTCTTTCAGCCATCCCATTTTTACAGGTACATCATAAAGCCGCCCTTCTTTAAATCTTTCCCACATGTGTCTCATACCGGGCACTATAACTTTTACAACATTTAAACCCACGTCGGATCTTGTCTGCTCCAGCACAAACATTTCCATATGAAGGTCTTTCACTATGTTCAGGCATAAATTTATGTCTTCCAGCAGATCTTCCCGGGCCAGTGATTTATAGTCTGACGATTTTTTTATGGTTCCGTCAGGTATAAGATAGGGATTGTTCTTTACTGTAGCAGTTTTCCACCACTTCATGGCTACATCGTTATTATAGCTGTGTTCGGCTTCTGGTCTGTCAATGGCAATTGAAACGAACTGATTGAGTTCACAGAGAGATCTGAGAAGAGCTATACAGGGATCGAAATGACATCCGAAAGCAAAAATGATTTCTTCTGCATTACTGCCTGTTTTCATAGTAATAGCCGCAAAAACGGGAATATTAAAATCTGTGGTAAGATCCAGAACCAGCAGGTCTCTTCCAATAGTGTAATAAAAATGCTGTAATTTTTTGATATAGGGATGCTTAAAACTTTCAAGGTCAATAGAAGGCTTTTTTAATCTGTTATACCACCAGATTGCAACAGCATCCCTTTCCACAAGTTCAAAAAAGCCGTGAAGTATGGCTTCTTCTATTGTATTACCCGAAGCACATCCGTTTGAGTCTCCCCATGCAAAAAAATCTCTCCCGTCTTTATATTTATATCTGTATCCGTAATAACAGTAAGATGTGGGAAGATATTTCCATTCTTTTTTTGACAGAGACCATACGGGAGACCATTCTATTTCAAAATCCCCGTCAAAAGGGAGAGGAACTGTATGAAACAAAAGATTTCTCCCGTTGAGTTCTGACCTTTTTTTATACTGATCTTCACTGTAATTCATACAATCATTGGGATGAATTGCTTCTTTACCGAGTTTCGCGAATGTGCTTTTTATTCTGTATTCGTCGCCACGAAAAAGACCTGAATATCTTTCCATAGCTTCCGAGAGGGAACTCACCTTTGCCTGAATGTCAGTCATACCTTTACCGGCACTGAGATTTCTCAGGCTGTTACTCCCCGTTGCTATATGAGTTTCCGTAAGGGCAAGATTATGGCCGGAAAAATAAACATGAAGGGGATCTTTATTGCCATTTCTCATTAATTTCCTTACTATACCTGTAAATTCACTTACATTGTGTTTGTATCTGTTGTATGTTTCTTCCGGGCTGCATGAACGGTGATCTCCGTCTGTAACATAAGTTTTTTCTCTGTTTTGTAAGTTTATCTGTACGGGGAACATGGAAGCTCTCTCCTCCGGATTGCCGCAGTCCGTACATTCAGGTCTCTTTATAACCATATGTTCTTCTGTCTTTAAATCAACGGAATTAAAAGTTATAATTTTTCCTTCCAGCCTTTTGTTGTTTCCTTCCACCAGCCATCTGGCAATTTCCATGACAGACATAAAATATATAATATTGCCGGAGAAAGAAAAAACGGGATACGTGATTGATTTATCTTTGATTTTCTCATGTAATATAAAATCATTTATTTCTCTGTTTGCCCTGTAACGGGTGGAAAAACATTTATAGCAGGCCGTGTGTCCGGGAATAAACAAAGGCCCTATGGATGGTATCAATCCGGAAGGTTTTATTATGAGCCATTCTTTTCCTGTGTCAAGGTTTTTTCTGTTAATTTCATTCAGTCTTTCATCCAGATAATCGTCTGTTATGACAGCCATTAATTTACCTTCAGATGAGATGGTTATACCGTATGTTTCAAAGAGAGAAATTATTTCTCTGTGATTCTCTCCGGATATGACTGACAGAGATGTGTATTTGAGTTTTTCTTCCACATGTTTCATATGAAAACCGAGTGAATTCCAGAATTGCTTCTCTTCTTTTCCCGATGCGGAATTATTTTCCGTTATATAGCCTTTCATGTTCATTATTTCAAAGGTGTAGTAAATTTCTGCAGGAGAAAATTCTCCACACAGTATATCCACTATATCATGACAGGTTCTTTTCCCGTCCATAAGAGGCAGAATAGAGGTGTAAAGACTGCCTTTAAGAAGAATATTTTCCCGTTCCGAAAGAAGATAACATCTCTTTTCCAGAATTTCTGCATGAAAATGATGTTTTAATACAGGTCTTTCTATCATGTTCTACCTCGATTTTTATACAAAAATTGCCACCTGATTGAGTTCTTCTTCTTTCTTTACTTCTTTTAACCATCCCATTTTTACCGGCACATCATAAAGCCGTCCCGGCCCGAGTCTCTGCCACATATGTCTCATGCCCGGCACTATTACCTTTACTACATTCAGTCCTATGTCTTTTCTTGTCTGATCCATTACCAGAAGCTCGAGGCCAAGTTCTTCAAATATTTTCTGGCAGATTTTTATATCTGTCAGAAGGTCCTCTGATGATATGTTTTTATAATCGGAAAATTTTTTATCCTCTGTCTTACCGGGTTTTAGATAGGGATTTTCCCTGATTGTTGCATGTTCCCACCATGAAATGGCAAATTTATCCTTATACGTATATTCTCCCGGTCTGTCATGAAGCATCTGAGGCATAAACTGATTCATTTCCGTTATGGCTCTTATTATAGCAACAGAAGGATCAAAATGAGATCCGAAAGCAAAAACTATTTCTTCAGGCCCCTCTTCGATCCTTTTTGACACTGCCACAAAAGTCGGAATACCTGTATCGGACGTTATATCCAGAACCCAGAAGATACGTTTTTTTCTTTCATAAACCTCTCTCAATTGTTCTATATAAGGAATGTTAAAACTTTCAAGATTAACCCCCGGCATGGCAAGTTTATTATACCACCAGATTGCCACGGCATCTCTTTCCACTATTTCAAAACATGCCTGAAGTATTGCCTCTTCAAGAGTATTACCTGAAGCACAGCCATTTGAGTTTGGCCATGCAAAAAAGTAACCTTTCGGATCATGATAACCGTAATAACAATAACTGGTTATTATATAGCGATATTCTTCTTTTGTAAGAGACCAGACAGGACTCCATTCTACTGTGGCTTCTTCATCGAAAATTTCAGGTACTATCTGAAAATGATGAGCATGTTTGTTTATGAAATCTCTGTTTTTATACTGATTGTCACTGTAATTCATACAGTCATCTGGCAATATGGCTTTATCTTTAATCTTATTGAAAGGAGCAGTCTTTACCGGTTCGTCTCCCTGAAAGAGGCCGCAGTATCTTTCTATTGCTTCACAGAGAGCCCCCGTCTTTGCCTGAATGTCAGTCGTACCTTTACCTGCACTGAGACTTCTCAGATGCTTTTCAAGCATTGCCGTGGAATGATGTTTCATGGCAGAATTATGTCCTGCAAAATAGATGTATATAATATCTTCCCTGCATCCCTCTATGAGATTATCCACAACACCTGTAACGGAACTTATATGGTGTGCATATTTATTAAAGGTATCTTCTGCAGACATTGTTCTGTGCCCGCTGCCCGTTATGAAATTTTTCTTTCTTCTTTTCAGTGTTAACGGTTCACTTTTCAGTGACCTTATGCCGTTACCGCACAGCTTACATTGAGGCCTTTTTACGAGTATATGTTCTTCTGACTTCAGGGTGACTGTGTTGAAACTTATGACTTTTCCTGCAATAGGTGCATCTGTTTTCCTCATGGCCCAGAGAGCGATTTGCTGTGCTGTAAACCAGGAGGATATTTCCATTGTAGATGTTAAAGCACCTCTGGCTTTTATGAGAGGTTCTTTTAAATCTTTTTTTGTCTGAATAAAAAGTTCTATATCCCGTTTAGTTCTCAGACGTTCGGAGAGACACTCGTAACATCCTGTATGACCGGGAATGAACAGAGGCCCTGTCCATATTACCGCTCCGACAGGTTTTACAAGCATCCAGGATTGATTGTTTTGCAGTGCTTTTATGTTTATTTCAGACAGAGAAGGCAGAAGATAATCATCTGCCATAACAAGAATAATAGTGTTTTCTCTTCCGTCACCATCTCCTTCTTTTACATCCATTCCGAGAGCCTTTATAGCATTGATAAGAACAGAATTTTTTACAGGTGAGAAATTCTGGATATATACCGTTGTATTTATCAGTGTTTCATCTGTATTTGTAAGTCTCAGCTGGTGCCAGTAAGCTCTTTCTCTCCAGGATGTCTGAGGTTCCTCTTCTGTAATATATCCTTTATCTTTCATTCTTCTGAGGCAGTAATAGGTTTCTGCAGGAGATAAGGTGTCCATAAGAGTATCTACTATTTCGTCTTCATCTTTTGTGCCATCAAGCAAAGGCGCCAGTTCTGTGTAAACTAATCCTTTCAGGACAAAATTCTCGCTTTCTGAAAGGAGAAAAACAGAACATTCCTGCTCCAGTATTTCTATGAGAAAATGTTTTTTGAAGCCAAGTTTGCCGGCCAAGATTGATCATTTCCTTGTTTGCCAGTTTTTTCATAAAAGAACCCTCCGGGGATTGCTCCCCGGCAGGGTTTTTATAAACATATATATGTCTTAATATTTAATGACAATAAGCTGTACCTGCTGTCGCGATACATGCAGAACCTATGGTTCCCCATGTTCCTCCTGCAGCTACCTTGTCAAGCTGTTCGTCGGCAATTTCTTTTGACGGTTTTGGAGGGATGACAATGTGAAATTCTTTATCTGTTGTTTCATAGGCATTTACCTTTACACCCTGAGGAACCTCTATACCATGTTCTTTGAGTATTGGAAGAGGATCTGCTTTAAATTTCTTTTTGAACTCCTCGTCTGCCCAGCATTTTGCAAAAACCTGTCCCATTTTCTTTACATTTTCTTTCATTTTACATAACCTCCTGCTGATTTTAAATTTTGCCCCATTATTCCCATTATAAAATTCTATGTAGTTATAGTTAATTCCTTTTTTTTATAGAAATTTTTGTAAAAAGTGAGAATTTATGTGTATTTCATAACTTATTAGAATATGAGTTGTCGTGAAGCGTAACGCGTTTAATCCCTGCGCATCACGCATTACGCTTTACGCATTACGAGGTCATTATTTATGGATAGTTATGAAACTAACTATAAAGGTGAGAAGTGAGAATTCACCTTTCAATAACGGCCATTACCGTCCGGTCACAACGAAGAATGAGAATTGAAAATGACTGGAATTCTTTACAATTTAAAATTTTTCCATTATACTCTTTATGTTACCGTGGAAAGCCTGTAAATACAGGTGCTTTTCTAATAGCTAAGTACCGTAACAGATAAATTGGTACCCAAAATATTATATATCGTGACGCGTAACGCGTAACGCGTGACGGGAGCAAAACCCTCATTCCTACAAATGATACAGATTTTTTTCGGATACTCTTTTTCCTGGAGCGGTACTAAAATTATTGAGGTGAATGGATTGAACAATATACTCGTATCGGGACTTATAAATATAGAAACTACATTACAGATAGATGGTTTTCCCGTACCATATTTCCCTGTAAGATATCCTTTTTTCGGTGTAAACAGTACTGTATCGGCTGTCGGATACAATGTGGCGAAAGCCCTCACTGTTCTTGGTAATAATATAAATTTTTTGTCTCTTATCGGTAGAGATCTGGCAGGAGAGATTGTGAAAAGAACTCTTGACATGGATAATATTCCCGGCCATTATGTCATTCAGTCGATTGAAAAAACTGCCCAGTCTGTTATTTTATTCGATAAAGACGGAAAACGTCAGATTAATGTGGATCTCAAGGATATACAGGAACAGATATATCCGGAGGAGTTTTTTTTAGAAGCAGTAAAAACTTGCGACCTCACAGTTCTGTGTAATATAAACTTTTCAAGACCGTTTCTGAGAAAAGCAAAAGAAATGAATAAATTAATTGCCACAGATGTTCATGTCATTTCAAATCTGTACGATGAATATAATCAGGATTTTATGAAATATGCAGATATTCTGTTTATGAGTGATGAAGGACTTCCATGTCATCCTGTAGAATGGGTTAAGGAATTATTAAATGTTTACGGCACTGAAATTATAGCCGTAGGACTCGGAAGAGACGGCGTTCTTCTGTCTGTCAAAAGAGATAATTTTATAGAAAGAATACCTGCAGTTTATACAAGAGACATTGTAAATACTATTGGTGCAGGCGATGCCGTGTTTTCATCTTTTGTTCATTTTTATCATAAAACAGGTGATCCTTATGAAGCTATAAAGAAAGCAGTTGTTTTTGCTTCTTATAAAATAGGATGTCATGGAGCTGCAGAAGGTTTTCTGGATGAACATAGTTTGAATGAGCTGTGTTTTAAACAACCATGACCGGTTCGGTCACAAAGAAGTATGAGAATTGGTTCCTCCTGTCACGCGTTACGCGTTACGCGTTACGATTCTCATATAAATATACAGATGGCAGACCGATAAAACCTGTAGTTACTTACCGGACTGCCTCTTTCCGCTGTTACCTGACGATTTTTGAATGTTTGCCCCGGGGCAGGCAAGGGGGGCCTGCCCCTGCAATGGTATTATTTGGCCTGTCTTAAATTAATCTCAAAAGAGAAATTGGATGTGATTTTTCCGTCATTTTTTTCTTTATCTCCGGCAAAACCGCAGGAAATAGAGCCGGAAAAGAGTTTATCTCCTGTTTCCCATGTTTTACCGTCTGTTGAAAAAACAGGGTCACCGCAGGACGGAAAATAAACATATACAGGTATATGGAATTTTATTTTTACAGGTTTCTCATTGTCCTGTAATGAAGCTACAGTGCCTGAAATCGCTAAATTAACAGTCATTTCATAATCCTTCGGTGCATAAAATATCATTTTCCCGGCTGCAGACGGATCTTTTGAAAGACCTGCCAGTTCTTCTCCTGAAACGGTGCTTAAATCCATGATTTTTGCATCGGACGGAGGAGATATTTCCTCACAGCTACCGAATGTGGCAAGTGCCGTAAACATCAAACATACCAGAAACATGGTGAATAATTTTTTGCATAACATTTTACAGGTTCCTCCTTAATATTCTACTAACAACCATGACCGGTTCGGTCACAACTATGTATGAGAATTTTTTCCTCCCGTCACGCGTTACGCGTTACGCGTCACGATTCTCATATAAAGAACTTAGTATTTTTTACTAAAAATAAGCACCTCCTTTTTTATGTTCTACTAAGATCTTAGTAATTTAATCTAAAAAAAATGAAATTTTTTATCATCTTTCCGTCACTCGTTACGCGTCACGAGAGCGTATATAAATTATTTATGCAATCGGACTGCTATTACTGAAAACTATCAAAATATACTGAAGCCGAACAGAAATACAAAACTCAAAGCATATATTATTGCACAATTTAAATAAGATAAGAAACTTTTTTTATATTCTGTTGAATAAATATTCTTCAGTCTTCCTTCTATAATCTTTTTATTTCTGGCAAATGACGGACAGTCATAAGCAATTTTCTGCACATGGTTCTGAATTGTAACCAGTTTTAGCATGGCACTGGCTATAGATTTCCTCTCTTTTATCTTTTCTACGGCAATTCTGTCACATATATATTCTTCTGTTTCTTCCAGTTTTTTTATTGCTATGCCGAGAGGGAATACGAAAAAGAATAATGATTTCATCATCTGTAAAAGCGTAAAAATAATATGGTCTTTTCTTTTTATATGAGCTTTTTCATGGTTTATAATGGCCTGTAATTCTTCTTCATTACAGTGACATTTAAGTGACAGCGGTAATAAAATAACAGGTTTTATTAACCCGAATACAAGCGGTGTATTTATATAATCACTGAATCTTATATGATTGTCATTTGCGTCTTCGGTAAATGTTTCTAAAAGTTTTTTCCTGAAGGTAATATATTTTATGAGATTATTTATTATAAGATAAATACCGGATAAAAGAATAAAAAAACTCATATAAACAGTTTTCTCTACGCCTAATTTGGAAGCTGCTATATCTCCGCAGGTTATCTCTCTGTAACATGTGTCACTTAATGAAGCTCTTACTATTTTCATCGTATTAACAGACCATCCTGCTCCTATTGTCAGATATCCATGTTCAGGGAGTTTATTTAACACGGTACATGCAGGATTGTAACAGAGTAAATCATATATAAAATGTACTATTACCATTGACCATAACATGTATTTTATGCCGGGATTTTTTATACGGCCGGATATTATATATGCAAATCCTGTGGCAAACAGGAGATTTAAATTCATATAAACAATTTTTTTGAACAATATAATCAGAAAATCCGCCATTTTTTTCTCCGGAAACTTTCTTTGTAATTTTAAAGTATAGGAAATTTCATTACGAAAAAGCAATTTATCTGAATAATTTATGCAGAAATAGTCAAAATTTATCTTTTAATTCTTCCTCGTAATGTTCTACTTTCTTTTTAAGTTCCTCTATTTCGTGCTCACTTAAAGGATCTTTTGATTTAAGAAAACAACTGAAAAATTCTGCAATATTATTTTTGAAAAACCCTTTTGTTATTTTATTTATGAATCCGACTGCCAGTTCTTCTCTTTTCTTTACAGGAAAGTAAAGATAAGCATTCCCTTCTTTTTTTCTTTCAAGAACCCCTTTTTTGTAGAGATTACCCATTATTGTCATAATGGTAGTATAGGCCCTTTTGTTTTCAGGATAAAGAGTTTCATGTATTTCACTCACGGAACATGGCCTGTCTTTATCCCAGATAATATTCATGATCTGTAATTCCAGATCTCCCAGGTGTAAATAATTATTTTTATTAATGGTTTTATCCCCTTTTTCTAACCTTTAACTAGTTAGTACTAAGAACTTAGTAGATATTATCATATAAAAAAATATCTGTCAAGTTATTTATATTGAAGGCGTATTCTCTGTTATTGCGTTTATTGTTCTACTAATTCCTCGCCGTTAAGTCTGTATCTTACCGTTTCCCTGACAGTAGGATTACTGGCTCCGTCATCGGGCCCATGAGTAATCATTTTAATAATAATCTCTCCTGAAGCTATTGAAATACTTTCCACGATAACCCTGTCTCCCAGGTCGGTTGAAGCAATATTAACTGTTTTCCCCTTCCGGTTTAGAACAGCCTCAAGAACCCTGAAAGAGCCGCTTCCGCCTGTTGAATAAACGAGAATTACAGCGCCGTCTTTTTTTCCGTCACCATTCAAATCTCCGATAGCTATCTTATCCTGAGAATATATGACAACACTGAGAGGATAGCCTCCAGATGCTTCTACTTCATATTTACCGTCAATAAGTCTGACTGGTTCAGGGAAAGCTCTGGAGTAAATTCTATAGGTTCCGTTTTTTATAGAATTTACCGTTACTTCCCCCGGTGAACCGGATTTCTTTAATGCCTTTAATGATGCCTCTCTTTTTATTTTAGCTTCTTTATTCTCAGGGTTTAGGTCCAGAGTTTTATCAAAACACTCAACAGCTTCCGTATATTTCCCTGCATCATATAAAGCCCATCCTCTGGCATACCATGCCTTTTCATAAGAAGGATTAATTTCCAGTGCCTTTTTATATGATTCCAGTTCTAAATCAGTTGTTTTACCGTTAATTTTATAATAAGCTACCCCTCTGTAATACCACCCTTCAGCATAATAAGGAGCCAGTTCCGTTGCTTTTTTAAAATAGTATAAAGCATTCTCCGGGTTATTATTATCAAGAGATTTTTTCCCTGCTTTAACCAACTCTTCAGCAGTTACAGTCTCTCCGGCTATGGATGGCAGAAAATTAAATAATAAAACTACTAAAACCATAAAACAGGCTAAAATATTTTTCACCATAATAATGTACCTCCTTCAATTTAATATTCATAAGACAGACAAAAATATAACCAGTCTTTGCAGGTTAAAGCCGATCTTCTTATCCTGTAATTTACTGAGGTGAGCATAAATAATACACATATGCTCTCGTGACGCGTAACGCGTAACGCGTTACGGAAGAAAAACATTTATTACATGCTTATGCTCACGTCAATAAATGCTTATGCTCAGATCAGTAATAAATTCTATAAATATGGCCTTTCCCTCCTATTTGAATTCTTAAATTTTATTCTCCAGTCAGGCTTGCATTATAATATATTTTGGAGTATATTTTTATGAATATTTTACTTTTTAGAGGAGAATAATTATGAAAGTACTTGATAAAATATGGAAAAGAGGGAAGGAGTTTCTCTCTGTTGATTACCCTGTAATTTGCGGAGGCATGACATGGGTAAGTAATTATGAACTGGTAAAATCGGTAAGTGATAACGGAGCATTTCCTGTATTTGCAGGAGGCAATATGCCGCCGGAACTCTTTGAACATGAAATTGACAGATTTATGGAAAAACTGAATAAACCTTTTGCCGTTAACCTCATCACCATAGCTCCCAATTACAGAGAGCACTATAAAATACTTCTGTCCAAAAAAGTTCCCTTTGTAATTTTTGCGGGAAGTTTTCCCAAAAAATCAGATGTGAAAATTATGAAGGAAACAGGTAAAAAAGTCATATCCTTTGCTTCTGAAAAATCTATAGCAAGAAAGCAGATAGATTTCGGAGTGGATGCTCTTATACTGGAAGGAAGTGAAGCAGGAGGCCATATAGGACATGTGTCTCTTACAGTTCTGCTTCAGGATGTACTTTTTCATATGAGGGATTTTCCTGTTTTTGTGGCAGGCGGTATAGCCACAGGGAAGATGATGGCCCATCTTCTTCTTATGGGTGCCTGGGGATGCCAGCTCGGGACACGTTTTGTTATGAGTGAAGAATGTACTGCTCACCCGAAATTTAAAGAAGCTTTTATGAAGGCAAGAGCCAGACAGGCCATTGCGACACCTCAGTATGATTCCAAATTGCCTGTTGTTGCAGTAAGAGCAATAAAAAATAAAAGTATGAAAGATTTCGGAACACTTCAGCTTGAGCTTCTGAATAAACTTGAAAGATGTGAAATTACCAGGGAAAAGGCCCAGTATGAAGTTGAGAATTTCTGGGTAGGAGGATTGAGAAGTGCCGTTATTGACGGAGATGTCGATAAAGGTTCTCTTATGGCAGGGCAGAGTGTGGGCCTCATAAATAATATAAAACCGGTAAAGGACATCATAAAAGAATTTATAGATGATGCGGAAGAAGAACTTCAGAGAATGAAATATATCTTATCTTAAGAGAAGAACAGGGTGGCCTATGGCCATCCTATTTGTTAAATCCTGCAAAACTTTCGAACCATTTAATCATATCTTCTTTTTTTTCGAATACCTGAACTACTTCGGGTATAGTGCCGGTTTGTTTTTCTATTATTACTTTTCCTCCTTTACTTAATGTATCATCTCCTATTAAAATTGCTTCTTTAAGCACTCCGTATAATCCTTTATTCAAAGCTTCTTCCATTTTATCGAGAGGAATAATGAAATTCATAGTAAAACTCCTTTGCATGTAAATTGATATATATATAAAGATTCTTTCCTGACAGATGATTCCCCTTTAAATTTTTATAATATGTACAGATGTTGCTTTAAAACATGACTTTACGATTTTTTCTTTCTTTAAACTCATTTCTTCCACAGATTGTTTTGTAACATAGGAAATAAGCGGAAATTTACAGTCCAGTTCAACTCTGTAGTAAAAAAGCCAGTATCTGTTAATTTTGTTATTTTTCCTCTGTAACAATTCCTCATAGGTAAATATCTACTTAATCTTTTTCGGACATTACTTTTTGTAATTACTCTAAA
>JBEHWO010000069.1:0-21743 GCA_040217695.1 Vulcanimicrobiota bacterium
CTGATAAACCTGTGCCAGACCTGTATAAAAAAGGAAATTATTTTTTTCCAGTTTAATAGCTTTTTCTATATCTTCTTTAGCTTTTTTATGATTTGATTTTTTAAGATAAGCCATACCTCTGTGGTAATAAAAATCAGAATCATTTTTTTTCAGACTGATTGCCCTGGAATAAGCTTCGATAGATTTATCGGTATAACCGAGTTTATCAAAGGTTCTGCCCTGATTATAATAAAAATAAGATTTGGGATTTTTCCCTGAGTAATTTATAGCCATAGTGTATTCTTCCAGGGCTTTTTGCCAGTCTTTCAGGCGATAATAAACCCCTCCCAGGCGATTATGAAAATCAGGATCTCCTGAATTAAGTGTGATAGCTTCCTCATAAGAAATTTTTGCAGCTTCAAGCTCTCCTGTTTTTTCATAGGCAATCCCAAGGTTATAATGAAAGGAAGCATTTACAGGATTACAGTCTATTGCTTTTTTATAAGCCCCGATAGCTTCCTTATAATTTTCAAGGCTATAATAAGCTCTGCCGAGATAATTATATATTTCTGCATTACGGGGTTCTTTTTTCAAAGCCGAAAGAAACGATTTAACAGCTTCTTCATACCTGCCTTTTTTATAAAAATCAATTCCTTTTGCATAATCGGAACTCTCTTTCGAATAAGATATAGAAGCACACAAAAATGAACATAATATTATAAAGATTAAAATCCTTGAAGCCATCAAATTACATACACCTCTTTTGTAAAATATTAAGCTGTTAGCTGAAAAAAAGCTGACAGCCTGATTAAATTCGTTATAAATACTGACAATTCCTTTTAAAATATTGTAAAAAACCTTTTTAAATGATATAATCAATTGAATCAGCTAACAATTACCGGGGTAAGCATAAATAATATATATGCTCTCGTGACGCGTAAAGCGTGACGTGAGGAGAATCTTTATTATATACTTATGCTCGGCTCAGTTAAGAGGGTATATGTATGGATATTGCCAGTATGATAAGAATAAGCCGTGCAGCTTCGTCCACCATGCAGGACATGCTTGATAATTCCGTTAAATCCAATACTTCCCTTCAGAAAGCACAGAGAAAAGAAGATAAAGATACAGATAAAAAAACCGTTGCAACAGGTTCAACCACATCCAAAGGGGTCGGAATAAATGCGGGAGAAGTGGGTAATCAGGACGACATGTCCAATACGGGAGATATGAGAGGAAGTGGCGGTTCAACCTGGGGGGAATCCTTTTCTTCTGAAAGGGAAAATGATGAAGACACACAGGAACTCAGCAAGAGTCTTGATTTCTTCAAAAGAGATAAAATCTTTCAGATGAAAGCCCATCACTCAGAAGATGAACTGCTGGAAGAAAAAGAGGAAGAAAAGAAAAAAACACATGATGATACAGAGGAAGAAGTCTGTAAAGAAGAAGGCATAAAAGACGGTTCTTCGGAAGAAAAAGTCACAGGGAAAAAAGAAGAAAAAGATTTAACATATAAAGACCCGGAACACAGACTTAAAGATGCTTATAAGTCGGAAGATGAAGAAAAAGAAGAGAAAAAAGAAGAAAGAGAAGATGTAGTTCTTCCTCAGATTAAAATACAATCGTCAGGGCTTACTATGGATATACCTGACGAACCATCTCCTGATATTGTAGAAACAGGAGACAGTTCATCCGATACATTCTGTGACATGCCTGCTCTTTATAAACTTGAAGATATAGAGCAGAAGCCTGTTTCCGAAGAAATAAAAGCATCTCCGGAATATATGAAAGAACAGAGTAACCGTCAGAGAATAGTAAACATGATTGTCCACTGTGCTTCTCCCGATATAGCGGGACGGCTTATTGAACGTCTCTATCAGCTTGGAGACAAAATACTTGATACATGTCTTGCCTTTGATGTCAGAATAGTCGTTCTGAAAGCCGGAGAAAAACTCTCCCATATAGTAAAAAATGCCGAAAATACAGGGGGTTTGAGGGCAGGTTATTCGGAGAATCTGAGAATCTGTTTTCTCGGTGAAGAATGGCTCTTTGAAAGTTTTGAAAATCTATATCGTTTCAATACACCTGTTTATCTTATGGCTCTGGCTTTTGATCATGCCACGGGAGGAGACAGTTTTGCCTCTCTTAAATCACCGTTTGTATTGAATAACTACCATGCATGCAGACGGGGAGAAGAAGGACATCAATTTATGGAAGGTATAGCATCTTACAGCCCTGTGGAATATTTCGCTCAGACGCTGGAAACTTTTCTTCAGGAGAAAGACGAATCCTTTCGTATAGATATGGCCCAGAAGGTCTTTGAAGGTAAAATATCTACAAAAGATGATTTATATTACAGTGATTTAAGCATGTATCAATATATTGATTATCTGGTACAGAGTTAGTGCAGGGTTAAACATTATGACTGAAATCGTTATCCAGAGGTCCGATTTGTGAAAATAATACTGAAAAACTTTAAAACCAATACGAAAGAGAAAATTGTAGAAGAAAAACCAACTGCCATAATAGAGTTTGACGGACAGAATACCTATATAAAAACCAGAGACTGGAAGCTTAAAGAAAAACTTGAAGAAATATTTTCCGTCCCTTTTACCGTAAGAAAACCTGTAATCAAAGACGGAGTCCGGGCATTTGTCCTGGAAATGGTAAAGCCCGGAACAAAAGACCATTTTAAAGAAATAGCCTATTTACTCAGAAAAATTAACTTTTATGTTAATCTTATCGAATAATACGATTCTCATATAATCATAGAAAGGAAAAAATCATGAGCAAATTTCTTGACATAATAAAGACAAAACCATTTTCCCTTATAATGAGTCTGCCGAAAAATGACAAAGACCTTGCAAAAGCAGCAGAAGAGGCAGGGGCAGATGTGATAAAAATACACATAAATGTGGAACACAGGGCAAGCGGAACATATTTCGGCCCTTTTGAAGAGGAAAAAAATGCTATTAAATCCATTCTGGATACAGTAAAAATACCTGCAGGTATAGTACCCGGTGCCGGTAAAGTGGCAACAAAAGAAGAAATGATGGAACTTTATGATATGGGTATAGATTTTTTTGATACCTATATAGAAAATATACCTGCCTGTATGTTAGAACTTCCGCAGGAAATGGCAAGAATGTATGCACCGTCCTATAATTTCGATCTAAAACTCCTGCCATATCTGAAGCACTGGGGAGCAGACATAGTAGAAGCTTCTGTCATGGCGCCGGAAAATTACGGAAGAGAACTCAGATTGAATGATCTTCTTCTCTATCAGTGGATCTGTGAAACTTCTAAACTCCATGTAGTAATTCCAACACAGCTTGCCATAAAACCGGAAGAGATAAAATATCTCAAACATGCCGGGGTAAAGTGTATCATGATCGGTGCCATAGTCACCGGTAAAGAGGCACATACTATCTATGAAGCTGTAAAAAAATTCAGGGAAGCCATAGATAATCTGGTGTGAAAGTCGTGACGCGTGACGCGTGACGCGTGACGCGTCGCATAAACCTTATGATTTTTTCTCTTTCCAGACAGGAGACATTATCTTTTCTTTTTTCACTTCTAAAAATATCTTCTGTTTCCCTCTGGTCTGAATATAATATACCTTTCTCTCTGAGTCATATCTCCATATGCCTTTTATGGTAACAGGCACATCTAAAGCACTCTCATTATCCATATCATCATGCCACTGTCCGGAGACGCTGTCAAAATGCAATCTATTCTTATCTATAATCATAATTAAATTCCTTTCCTGAGTTTTTTCTATAGATTATAGCATAAAATGTCTCAAGTAACATCCATAACCGTTTCGGTTACAACGACGTATGAAAATCTGTTCCTCCCGTCACGCGCCACGGGCGTCACGCTTCTCATATAAATCACTGTTCTGTAAGCTATTAAACTGACTTACAGGGAAGAGCCTGTTATAATGCCTTCCATTATGAAAGACACATTTCACATTCAATGGCACATTACAAATCTCTGTAACCTGAGATGTATCCACTGTTATAACGATGACTTTTCTAAAAACCAGGACCGTTCTCCGGAAGATTTGAAAGCAATGTTCCTGAATATAAGTAACTTTCTGCAGGAAGAAAATAAAGACCTGGTAATAGATATAACAGGAGGAGAACCATTTCTCTATAAAGAGTGGAAAGAACTTTTCAGTTATCTTTATAAAAGCCCCTGTGTAAAAGAAGCTGGAATCATTACAAACGGCTTCTTCTTAAATGAAGAAATTCTGAATTTTCTCGAAGATTTTCCTGATACAAAATTGAAAATTTCAGCAGAAGCTTTTGAGAAAGAAACTTTCGAAAAATTCCGAGGTAAAGGAAATTTCGAGAAATTTATTAAAACAATGAATGTGCTGAAAGAAAGATTTTTCGAAAAAACTCTTATGTTTACCATTATGGAGCAGAATGTTTCAGAAGTCGAAAAACTGTTTCATTTTATAGAAGAGTATAATATAAACCATTTCATTGTGGAAAGATTTATTCCCCGGGGAGAGGGCAGGAAAATAATCAGTCAGGTAGTATCTTTAGAAAACTGGATAAAAACAATAAAAATTTTATTGAATAAAACAGGCATTAAAGAGGATATCTATCCTCTTATACCATATAAAGGACTCAGAGTTACAAAAGAGAATGGAGCATTTGAGCTATATGGTTCTCCATGTATTGTGGGAACAGACGGTCTTGCAGTCATGCCTGACGGAAGTGTTTTTCCATGCAGGAGATTTCCCCTTAAAATCGGGAATTTACTGAAAGAATCTCTCCATGATATATGGAATAACTCCCAGGTATTAAAAAAATTGAGAGATAGAAAAAATTTAAAGGGTAAATGCCTTGGATGTAAAATAAAGGATTGTACCGGATGCAGGGCACTTGCTTTTGCCATGGCCGGCGATTATATGGCAGAAGATCCTTTATGTATTCTAAAGAGTGAAGGAAAATAGTTTTTTTAAAAATTGGTAAATTACTACTGGTTCAAGTATCGAGAAACAATGTAAATTGCTGACCTGAGTATAAGCATGTGATAAACGTTTTCCTCCCGTAACGCGTTACGCGTTACGCGTCACGAGACCATATATATTATTTATGCTTATCTCATCAATATAATATAGAAAGAGGTAAATAAAATGGATGTAAACAAAAATACGGTAAAGAAAGAACCTGAAAGGCTTTTTAAAGGTTATATGATAGGTCACAAGGTCTTCAATGATATATACTCTATAGTACACTCCTATACGGATTCTTCTCCCATAGAAGACCTGGAGACAAAAGAAGAACTGGAACAGAAAAGAACAAAAGCAGAAATTATCAAATTAATACCGCTCTTCAGCGTATTTGATATACAGCAGATAGAAAAGCTGGATCAGAAAATAAAATTAAAGAAATTTAAAAACGGAAAAGTTCTCTTTAAAGAAGGAGACAGCGCGGAAGAACTTTATATAATAAAATCAGGAAGAGTAACACTTTATAAAGAGATTCAGATGGACAAAAAAGAAAAGATTGAGATTGCCAATCTCGGCAAAGGAGATCTTTTCGGAGAAACAGGTATTGTTCTGGATACACAAAGAACCCTTTCTGCCATAGTATCGTCTGACAGTGCAGAATTATATATGATTTCCAAAGAAAATTTCTTACATATGCTGTCCCACCATGCCGAACTGAGTTTCAATCTTGCGAAAATACAGACAAAAAGACTTATGGCAAGAGGAGATATACTGGTTGATTATATCTGTAATTATATAGAAGTTAAATAAAGAGATTATTTTCCTTTATGTAACAGAATAGAAATCTAACTGATGATAATTGAAGAAATTATATCTACTGCCCTGTCGATCTCAATTTCTTCAGTCATTTTTCCGGTAGAAAACCTTACAGTTCCCTGTGACCACTCATAAGGAATATTCATTGCTTCCAGAACATAAGAAATTTTTCCTGTGTGGCATGCAGCACCTGCCGAAACTGCAAGTTTATCATTCAGGTTATGAATAAGATCTGATGAATTTATGCCTTTAAAACTCAGGCTCAAGGTATTGGGAAGTCTTTTTTCACGATGGCCGTTAAGTTTTATATCCTTTATTCTCTGTTCTAAACCCCTGTGAAGTCTGTCTCTCATTTGCTTCATATATTCACTGTTTTTTTTGAGATCTCTTCCGGCGATTTCACATGCTTTTCCCAGGCCGACTATTTCAAGGACATTTTCCGTTCCTGCCCTTCTTCCTCCTTCATGGCCTGCGCCATGCATAAATCTTTCAGGTTTAATACCGTCTTTTATGTAAAGAACTCCGATACCTTTAGGGGCATATAATTTATGTCCTGCTATGGATAAAAGCTCTACGCCGAGTTCTTTTACATCGATCGAAATTTTCCCTGCAGACTGGGCGGCATCTGTATGAAAAACGATTCCCTTCTTTTTTGTAATGGCAGAAATTTCTTCAATCGGCTGAACTGTGCCTACTTCATTATTGGCATGCATAACAGAAACCAGAATCGTTTTATCTGTTATGGCATTTTCAAGTTCCGAAATATTTACGAGGCCGTATTCATCAACAGGCAGATAAGTAACATAAAAACCCTGCTTTTCAAGAAATCTGCATACTTCAAGGACTGCAGGATGTTCTATTACTGTGGTAATAATATGTTTTCCTTTATGTCTGTGAGCAAAAGCAATACCTTTTATGGCATAATTATTGGACTCAGTTCCTCCGCTCGTAAAGATAATCTCGGAAGGCCTGCAGTTAAGTAAAGACGCAACCTGACATCTTGCCTGTTCCACTGCCTCTCCGGTCTTAAGTCCATATAGATGTGAGCTGGAAGGATTGCCGAAATATTCTTCCAGGTATGGTTTCATAGCAGAAATAACCTCGGTGTCATGAGGTGTTGTAGCATTATAATCTAAATATATGAGTTTTTTCATTTATAATAATCTCCAGTCTGTAGAATCGTGACGCGTGATAATCGTGACGCGTAACGCGTAACGCGTGACGCGTAAAATTCACCCTTCACTCTTCGTTTTTTAATCTTCACTATTCACTTTTCACGACTCACAACTCGCAACTCACTTCTTAATCATGTCTTTCACTATATCTCCCGGGTTTAAAATCTCAATAAGCTGCCAGTGGTTTTCATACTTTCTCATTTTCAATTTTACTGTAACTTCTTTACTTCCGTCATCTATATTGAGTGCCACGACTGCGATCTTTCCTTCTTTTTCCAGGCATGTTATGGATGAATTCATAAGGAGCTTTTTCCTGAGTTCTCCCCTGTTTTCATTATCACTATCAGAGGATTCGACAAATTTCTGTAAATTCTCTCTAAATTTTTCTTTAATTTTCGGCTTTAAAGCCTCTCCAAGGCCTTTATTCAGGATATTTCCAATAAGCCCACCTGCCCCGGATTCTTCAAGTTTCTCCGTAAAAAATTCGGACACGTCATCTATAAGACTTTCACAGAGGGAATCGGTATCGACATATTTCTGGAATTTCTCCCAGTCATGACCTTTTATACTCCTCAAAATCATTATGACAGAATACTGTGGCGTAGAGGTATAATGCCAGAAATAAACAAGTCCTCCTGCTGCTGCCAGAACCATAACCAGACCGATTATTACAAGAATCTTTTTCAAAATAATCCCTCCTTCGATTTTTTATAATTATATCATGTCTAACGTTATTAGAGTAGTTGCAAAATCATTCTGGTATTTATGGATTTTTATGAAAGTAATTAGGGGTTGTAAAAAAATAACCTTATCATATTTACAATCGTGACGCGTAACGCGTAACGCGTGACGCGAGGACAAAAACTATAATTTGCCAGAGTTATTTTCTTACAGTCCCTAAAAACAATAAAGGAAAAAAAGATGATGGAAAGAATTATTATTAAATTGACTTTAAATAAAAGGGGCTTACGGTAAATAAGATGAAAAATATAAAAAACAGAACAGGCCTGCAGAACTGTAAACACAACAATCTTTTACTGGAAGAGGAAATAATTTTCTCAATAAATCATGACTTTAAAGTATTTGAAATACTTTTTGATGGTTTCTGGCCATGGGATATTAAAAGAAATTTAAGGGAAAAGATAAAAAAATTTTCCCGGGAAAATAACATTATATTGCAGGTCCATGCCCCTATAGAAAGAGCGGAACCATGTGAAGAAATTTTAAGAGAAACTCTTATTTTTACTATAGAAACAGGAAGTAATCTTCTTACAGTTCACCCTCGAAAACAGGATATAAACATATATAAAAACATATTTTCTATGGCAAAAGAACATGGCATATTTATAGGTCTGGAAAATTACAAAGAAAGTGAAACATTTCACTCTCCATCCGATATAATCAATATATTAAGCCATTTTTCCGATTATTCAAATACGGGACTGACCTTTGATACAGGTCATGCCAATATATACGGTAATCCTGTAAATTATCTGAAATCTTTGCCGGAACAAATAAAAATATTAAATGTTCATCTTCATGATAACCTCGGAGAAAAAGATAATCATATGACAATGGGAGAAGGAAATATAAATTTTCATAGCGTGCTCCGATGTCTGGAAGAAAGAAATTATACAGGAAATTTCATAATAGAACACTGGCATAATAATCTTGTATCTGCAGAATATTTATTCACTGTAATGCAGTGAACAGGCAATGCCTGTTCACTACAAAGATTATTTCTTTTCCCTGAGTGCTCTCCATACGTCTTCAGATCTGATGGGCATATGGGTAAGCTGAATACCCAGGGCATTCTTAAGGGCATTTCCTACGGCAGGGGCGACACTTATCATGGGGTGTTCCCCCACTCCTCTCGCACCGAAGGGCCCGTCTAACTGCGGAGTCTCCACAGGGATTACAATTATTTCTTCAGGCATATCCCTCACAGTAGGTATTTTATTATCCGTAAAGGAATTATTTAAGAGTTTACCTTTTTTATCATAAATATAACCTTCACATATGGCAGTTCCCAGTCCCTGAAGCATGCCTCCTATACACTGGCCTCTTACGGCCTTTTCATTTATAACCTTGCCTACATCGAAAGAAGAGGCAATCTTTATAACATCAAACTCTCCCGTTTCTTTATCTATTTCCAGAACAATACCATGAGCGCCGTAAGTCCAGTCAAGAGCAGGATTTCCCTGGCCAGTTTCCTTATCTAAATTGGTAAGGCCCTGTGCCACATACCGTCCTACTCCTACTATGGGGCCTCCTATACCTTTACCGTCAGGATAGGCATAACCTACGGACATCTGCTTATATGTCACAAATTCATTTTCTCTGTGGACAACATAAACCTTACCGTCTTTATGGCGGAGATCATATTTGCTTGCCCTCAGCACCTGGGAAGCCACGTCATACATTTTATCTACCATATCCCTTGCAGCAAGTATTGCTGCATTACCGCTCAGAAGAAGCCCTTTTGATGCCACAGTTTGCCAGTCATAGGGGTCTCTGTCAGTATCGGACTCAAAGGCGATTTTCACTTTTTCAATGGGAATTGCCAGTTCTTCTGCAATCATCTGGGCTATGGACGTATAGGTTCCTGCGCCGTAATCCACAAGGGAAAGATTTGCTATGACACTTCCGTCTTCATTCATCTTAAGAATTACTACTGTTCCCGTATAGGGAGGCATGGCAGGTGCTTTATGGAGGGCACAGACGGCTTTACCGATGACTTTGCCTGTTTTCTTTTCTCTTTCAAGTTCTTCTTCTGTTTTCGTGCCGTAATTTATGGCTTTGGCCGCCTCTTCTATACATTTCTTCACATCTCCCGTATGATCCGTTATCACTTCACCCGTAAGGGTTACAGAGCCGGGTTTTAATGTATTGATTTTTCGAAACTCCACAGGATCAAGTCCTATTGTATCTGCCACATAATCCATGTGTCTTTCAAGACCCCAGAAGAATTCCACATGACCGAAACCTCTGTAGGCCGTGCCGAAAACTTTATTTGTGTAAACCGTAAAAGCATCAAGCCAGGCATTGGGAATTTCGTATGGCCCCCCTCCCGAGTAACCTGATGCTCTGGTGACATTCACCGCATAATCAGCATAGGCTCCCGCATCCCAGAACATTTCCATTTTCTGAGCTACAATTTTACCTGATTTTTTCACACCTGTCTTGATTTTATAGGTCAGACCGCTTCTGCATGGCAACAGATTAAATTCTTCTTCTCTTGAAGCCTGAAGTTTTACAGGTCTTCCCCCTGCTTCTCTCGAGAGACATGCACAGAGAGGTTCCAGATGAATGCCTGCTTTCCCTCCGAACCCGCCGCCCACGTAAGGGACTATGACTCTTACATTGTTATGAGGGAGAGCGAAGGAATAACAGAAAAGATTTCTCACGGTAAAAGGCGACTGGGCACTGGTCCATATAGTTACTTTATCGCCTTTTTCCCATTTAGCAATTGAAACATGGGTTTCCATGGGAACATGCTGGACAGAAGGATTCGTATATTCCCTTTCCACTATAAAATCTGCTTCTTTAAATCCCTTATCAATATCTCCTTTTCTTATTTTCTGATTGTGGACAATATTTGTTCCCGGCTTCGGAGAGAAAACCGCTTCTATATATTTATATTTACCCAGTTCGGGATGTACAAGAGGACTGTCTTCCTTAAGTGCTCTTTTCACATCAAGAACCGGTTCAAGTTCTTCATATTCCACTTCTATCAAATCTATGGCTTCTCTTGCAATATCTTCCGTGTCCGCCGCTACTGCCGCAACGCCTTCCCCTTGATATCTTACCGTACCTCTTGCAAGTATATATTTATCTACAATATAAAGACCGACTCTATAGTCAAGATCTTCACCTGTCAGTACTGCTCTTACTCCCGGTAAAGCTTTTGCTTTAGACGTGTCGATTTTTTTTATCTTTGCCGATGCACAGGGACTGGGCTTGACTTTCGCAAATAACATACCCTGGATGAACATATCGGAAACAAAGAGTGCTTCACCTGTTAATTTCTCAAACGAATCTACCCTGTCAGGCCCTTTGCCTATATATTTATATTCCTGTCCTGTCATTTTATTTCACTCCTTTCCCTTCAGAAACTTCCATTATGGCTTCCACAATCTGTTTATAACCGGTACATCTGCAGAAATTACCTTCGATTGCTTCTTTAACATCTTCTTCTGTAGGCCTGGGGTTTCTCTCCAGAAGTGCCCTGGCAGACATTATCATACCGGGAGTGCAGAAACCGCACTGAACTGCATGATGATGATGAAAAGCCTCCTGAAGAGGAGAAAGTTTTCCATCAGAAGATTCTCCTTCAATGGTTCTTATGACGGAACCGTCACATTCTGCGGCAAGAACAAGACAGGAATTTACAGTTCTTCCGTCCAGAATAACAGTGCAGGCACCGCACTCTCCTGCGCCGCATCCTTCTTTTGTCCCTGTAAGAAAGAGATCCTGTCTCAAGAATTCCAGGAGTGTTCTATGTTCCGGAATATCTTTTGTATAATCTTTATCATTTACTTTAACTTTTATGGTTTTCATCTGGACGTACCTCCGAGTTCTTCATAAATCCTTTTTATATAAACTTCTACCATATGTTTTCTGTATTCTGAGCTTCCTCTCAGATCATCTATGGGAGATATGGCTTTAATTACATGATCTATTATTTCAGACAGAGGTGCGCTGACAGGAATTTCATCTAACAATACAGGTACAGGGGCACATGAGCCTATGGCAATTCTGAATACATCTCTTACCTTACCCATGGCGACACCGGAAATAGTCAGATCATGTCCTTTTACCCTTTTAGATTTTTTATATAAAGCTTTCATTGAGATATATTCTTCGGGAACTATAATGGATTTTACAAAATCTCCCGTATTAAGAGCAGTTTTCCTGACGCCTTTAAAGAAATTTTTCAATGGTATATCTTCTTCTCCTGCAATACTCAATACTTTCAATCGTGCATCAAGTATTAATAAAGCAGGTGCCATATCGGCAGCAGGTGATCCGTAACATATGTTGCCTGTCACGGTGGCTCTGTTTCTTATCTGATATGACGCAAGTTCTTTTGCGGCAGCCTGAAGCAGGGGATATTTTTCTTCTACGACTTTACTTTCAATAAGTTCATTACATGTAACGGCGGCACCTATAACAAGGCCTGTTCCCGGTATGAATGATATCTCTTTAACGCCGGGTATTTTTTTTACATCCACAACACAGTCAGGTCTCTGCAGATCACTTCTTATGTCTACAAAAACATTGGTTCCACCTGCAAGAAGTTTCGCTTTTTCTCCGTAACTGGCAAGAAGTTTAAGTAATTCTTCTTCAGAGGTGGGAGCAAGGTATTTAAATTGTCTCAACATAACATGTTCCTCCCGATAAGAATTCAAAATTTCACATAATTTTAGTTTATTAAATTTTCACTATCATAAAGGTCAAATCCTTCATGATTAAAATTATTTATAAAAGAGAAATAAAATAGTGGAATACTATGGGAAAGAAACAAATAAAAGAGAATTTCAAAGTAAAAATCTGTTCATTCAAAGAAAATAAAGGGAGTTAAATATGAAGTATTATGCTCACCTCAGTAAAGTCTATGGGGAAAAGTAGCTGATAAGCAGCAGTGACCGGCGAGTGAAAAACTCACCGGTCACTGGTTACTGATTACTGATTACTGATAAGCTGTCTGGAGAGAGATACGGCATTATCGAGAGATGTGTTTATATCTGCATGGTTACTGATAATATCAAAGAGGGTATCGTCCATAATGCCTCTGATGGATTCCCAGGCAGGAACTTTAGGGGCAACGACTCCTGAAGCCAGTTGATTTATACCGATACCGTTATCGGGATTTTTTCTGACAAAAGCCTGATAATCACTGCTCTGAATGGCAGAGAGTCTTACAGGCAAATAACCTGTTTCCATAGACCATTTAGCAGTATTTTCCTTATTTGTAAGATATTTAATAAATTCCCATGAAGCTTTCTGTCTTTCGGGAGAAGTTGAAAACATGGCAAGATTTGTCCCTGCAAGCAATATCTTTCCTGAAGAAGTAGAAGGACATGGCGAAACGGCAAAATTAAATTTTACCTGTTCCTGAAGAGAACCGATCCTGGAACTTGTATCCAGAAACATGGCACATTTTCCGTCCATAAAATCCTTCTGCGGTTCGAAAGACATGATAGCACCTTTACTGTTTATTAAACCTCTGAGATAGTTTATAGTTTTCTTTGCTCCTTCTCCGTTAAAGAGAGGTTTACCATGTTCATCAAAAAGCTTCTCGCCGCTGGAGAGCAAAACAAGGGAAAATACGTCTACATCAGGTTTGAAAGAAAGACCCCATTGAGTCATATTTCCGTTTTTATCGATTTTTGAAAATTTCTTTGCTATCTCAGACATTTCTTCCCAGTTCTTCGGAGGAGTAAGACCGGCCTGTTTGAACATATCTCTGTTATAATAAAGCACATAAATACTTTTATTAAAGGGAAGGGTCCATAGTTTACCATCATATTTATTGGCTTCCAGAAATGCAGGAACCATATCGGAAAGTTCCTGTCTATCCGGAGCGGTTGTGATAAAATCTTCTACAGGTACTATGGCTTTGACCATAATAAACTGGGATGTCCAGTTTTCATATATCTGAGAAATATCAGGAGGTGTTCCCTTTGACACATTTTTCAACAATTCTTTAAAGAGCACATTGTAACTGTTTTTATATCTGTCCTGAGTGGTTTCACTGACTCCTACAAATTTCCCCGTAACCTTTATATCGTGGGTGGCATTAAACTCATCTATCAACCTGTTAAGAGTTTCTCCTTTTGACCCGTCCATGGCATGCCAGAACGTTACAGTTTCGGCCGCACAGGCCGGTCTTACCGGTCTTATAAACAGTGACAGGAGAATTAATAAAACGGCAAACCTTTTCATTATGAAAATTACCCCCTCTGTAAAGATCGTAACGCGTGACGCGTGACGCGTGACGCGAGGATATTTTATCGTGACCCGTGACGCGTGATCAGAACCGGATAAAATTCCTGTACGTCGCAATTATTATAGCTCTCTTTGATATATTTTTAATGTGAATTCTCTCACTTTTAGCAGGTTTTCTCTTATATTTAACAAATTAGTCCCTATTTCCACAGAAAATATAGTCCTTCAGGCTTATTGTAAACATAATTATAAAAAGGGAAAGGCTTAAAATACGAGAAATTTTATATTATAGTTACATTCATAACAACCAGTTAAAAGTGAGTAGTGAATAGTAAGTAATGCCCTATTCTTTTCACTTTTCACTCTAATTAAAATCATCTCAATAACGAAAGGAGCTTATCCAATGAAAGATATTACAGTCATAGGAGCAGGGCCTTCAGGTCTTTCCTGCGCCATAGAAGCAAAGAAACAGGGCTTTTCATGCACTGTTATAGACAGAGGTACCATTACGAATTCCATCTATCATTTTCCGCAGAATATGACCTTTTTCTCAAGTGCAGAACTTATGGAAATAGGCGATATTCCCTTTATTATATCAGGTGAAAAACCAAAGAGAGTCGATGCTCTCAAATACTACTGGCATACGGCACAATATTTTCAACTTGAACTAAACCTTTATACAGAGGTTTTATATATTGATCGCAAAGAGAAATTCTTTACAATAAAAACGAACAGAGGAGATTTTGAAAGCAAGAATGTAATTTTTGCCACAGGCTATTACGATAATCCCAATCTTCTGGGAATTCCCGGAGAAAATTTACCACATGTAAGCCATTATTATTCCGATCCCCATAAATATATTCACGATAAAGTAGTTATAGCAGGCGGGAATAATTCTGCCGTAGAAGCAGCTTTGGAGGTGTATCGTTACGGAGTGAATGTAACACTCATACACAGAGGATACGGACCCGGTAAAGGAGTAAAATACTGGGTATTGCCTGATATAAATAACAGGATAGAAAACAAAGAAATTCCTGCCATGTTCGAAACAACCGTTCAGGAAATCAAAGAAAAATCCATTACAGTTTCTCAGAAAGGCCATATCTCAGAAATACCTGCAGACTCGGTTCTTCTGCTCACAGGTTATCATCCTGATTTTAACTTTATAAAGAAATCAGGCGTTAATATCGACAGTAAAACACTTGTTCCTGATTTCAACCCTGAGACGGGAGAAACAAATATTCCGGGCATTTATATTGCAGGTTCACTTCAGGCAGGAAGAGATGCAAATAAAATCTTTATTGAAAACGGAAGGCTTCACGGAAAGATAATAATAGATTCTATAAAGAAACATTCAGGGAAAACAGCAGGATGTGAAATTAATTGTTTAAATGACGGAGCCTACAGAGTGACAGGGGACTTTGTAATCAAAGACGGAACAGGGAAAGATTTTGATCTTTCAGGACGTAAAGCCATATCGCTCTGCCGGTGCGGAGAATCGAAAAACAAACCTTTCTGTGATGGTGCTCATAAAGAATCATTTCAATCAAAAATAGAGGCAAGAACATTACCGCTGCCTGTGAAATAATATTCGTAACGCGTAACGCGTTACGCGTTACGATATTAAACAACAGTGGGGTTATCAGGAGTCGGATCATAGTCAGCCGATTTAGGCCTGTTATATTTAGCAACAACCGTAACATTCGGCGAGTCAAACAGTTCCTGAGGAGCAACACCCCATGCAAATTTAGGATGAAATCCCGGATTTGCATCAAGATTTATACCAAGGGTAAAATTATAAGAAGCCCATGCAAGCTGAGAACAGTAAAATTTGGTCTTTTCTTTGTTGACAGGCAGTTTGACTTTATTTTTTGGCCACATATAATTATATTTACATCCTTCTGCTTCTCTGGCAAAAGCAACGGCTTTACTTCTCTCTTCGTCTGTCAACTCTGTTCCGTCCGGTTTATGAGGTCTTATGACACACCAGTTATTATAGCTTTCAGGCCACCACATAACATCTCTTACAGGTGTTTTAGGGCTCGACCATGCATCAATACTTTCATGGCCCCCTTTTTCGTTTTTACCGAGATAAACTGCTACATGAGAATATTCACCCGGTACAAGAGTAGATAAAGGATGGAATGAACCTCTTGATGGTTTGGCAATGAGTATTATATCTCCTGGTTTCACCTGACCGCTGTCAAAAAGTTCCTTGAATTTTACAACACCTTCAAAATCAGGAGGGTTCCCCGGTTCTGTCGCAGAGGAGGCCATTCTCATAGCTTCTTCCAATTCTCCTGGTGTTGGCATGGCGCCGTAAATGGTAACTTCTTCATTTTCATCAATATCCTGAAGGTCTACTTCATGATTGATCTGACTTTTCACCTGATCAAGTAATTTCAAATCCTTCTGAAGATCTTTTATACCTTTATCGGAATTACTTAGCTCAAAACGATCACCGCATACTTCAGTATTTTTCTTTAAAACAACAGGAATATCGCTTCTTACAGTAGTATTTGTGTTAATAGTATTCAAACATTTCATCTCCCTGACAAAAATACATCAGTCAAATATTAAAACACATGATTATATTATAAAAATAATCAAAAAAAAGCAACAGGATAACAAATTTAATTGTTAACAGAATGTTAAAATTTATCCATAAAAAGAACAGCTTAAAAAAATATTGTTCAAGCCTCTTCAGAACGTACTTTTTCTGATTATTCCGGGCAGATTTTTGCAAAATTTCACAAAAGTTAACATTTTTTTAACACTCTTTTATTGTTTTTTTCTCTAAAAACTTTTATATTATAGTTAGTTTCATAACTTATATGGGTGAAATTCCGAAAGACTGTACCCAGAATGACTGGTCCGGAATAGATTTCGGGCCTGAATCCAGACCCGATAGTTCTCCGGATGGGAAGACAACTGTTTACAGAACGGCTCCTGTATTGACTCCAGACGGCAAGCCAGTCATGACAGATAAAACGGAAACAATGGAAAGCAAGAGATACAGCAAGGCATCGGGAGCATTTATAGGAGCGGGAATCGGAGCTACTGCAGGAGCACTGGCTTCAATAGCCATTCAGTTAATTTAATGGATAAAAAAGAAATGTCTGAAAGAGCCGGTAAACAGACACCATTATATAAATCCGTTATATCTTCAATAATACCTTTTATTATTGTAATATCCGTTCTATTTTTGCCTTTACTGCTTATAACTTTTCTGCTCGGCATTTTTTTCACGGGCCATAAGGTTGAAGCTCTCTATTATACAGGATATCAGCTAATTTTTCTTATAATCATCTATATTATTTATATTATTTATAATTCATTTAAAGATGATAAGGTAAGAAACTTATGCTCTATGATGGACATTATGATTTTAAATTTCATAGGAGTTGTTTTATTCAATATGTTTGCCCCCAATTTTTACACGGCAAAACAACTCGGATATTTAAAGTCCTGTGAAATCAATCTGAAAAACATGGGAATGTGCCTGGAACTTTATGCAAAGGATAATAAAGGCCATTACCCTTCCTCTCTTGATAAAATCCTGATAAAAAGCGGCAGGTATAAGCCGTTGATAGAGAAAATTCCTTTCTGTTATGCAAGACATGACCGGGACAATAAACTCTACAATAAAAGAAAGCCCGAAGACACGTCTCCTCATTACAGATATACAGTATCCTATATGCGTGATAATTTTACTTTATGGTGTAATACGCCCGGCATTCATGTCAAAAGCAAAGAAGTATCTCGTAATGGGTGCTGGCCACAGTATAGCTCTCGATATGGATTGCTGCTCGCCCCCGCCAGTCAGGTAGATAAATAATATAACAGATAAAGAAACTTATTTCAATTCTTTACCTGTTACGTTAACCTATTTATCTGTTACTGCCCTGAACATAAGCATTTAATAAAAGTCTTCCTCTACGTCTTTACCGTCATATTCGCCGAAAATAACAATGTCACCTGTCTGTTCAAGATTCATATAATTATTTATATGCCTTCTCAGAAGTGTTTCATCTCCGAAGTGGGCAAGAGGGCTTTTTCCTTCCTGCCTGACTACCTTTGTTTCACCATCCATAACAAAGGTTTAATTGTTAACATAATGTTAAAATTTATCCAACTACTACTGCGGTGAGCATAAATAATACATATCTATTATCGTGACGCGTAACGCGTAACGGGAGGAAGACTTTTATTACATGCTTATGGTCAGGTCAGTACATATTGTGTCTTCAATTATATGTAACCGCAAAGGGCAGTTTACTCAAATGTTCTCTGAGATTTTCTCCCATAGTGCCGAAGGTATTATATGTAGTAATACCGAAAATAGCACCGCCAATTACCGGTATGGCTATACCTATGGTTTTACTTATTTTCTCTCTTCCTATTTTTATACCGAGACGAAGGAGTATCTGTTCTATTATTTTTGCAATACTCGAATCCAGGAATTTTTTTGCAGTGGTAAGGGCGCTTTTAGTATATATTTCAGTCATAAGGGCCACACCTTTTTTAGCACTTCCCAGACCGAGCATGACACCTATAAACATGGTAAATCTGGATATGGTATCTCTGTCTATTTCTCCTGCCATAAGATCAGGCCATCCGTGCAGATAGGCAAGTTTCTGAATAAGAACTATTATATGCCAGTAGAATTGTATAAAATCTGCCGGTATGGCTCCAATACCGGCCAATCCTCCCGGAAGCCCTGCCGCGGTAGAAGTAAGAGTGGCTTTAATCTTATGACTTCTTATACAACTGTTACTTATATCTTCTATCAGGAGTTTGGATATGCCTGCCTTTGCCGGCGTAGTTTCAATGGCATTACTCACCTGTTCCTGTGTGGCTCCGCCTTTCGTAAGGACTTCACGGAGAAATTTTTCTCTGTCAATCTTTGCTCCCGGCAATTTAAAAATAATCTCCATTGTTCTGTACCAGAAGTCTGTCATAGTTTCCTTCATAAAAAGCACCTCCTGTGAATATCGTGACGCGTAACGCGTAATGCGTGATGCGCAGGGATTAAACCCGTCACGCGTGACGCGTTACGATAACTTAATACACTATATTTTATCTAATTATACAATATTTCAGAGAAAAATTTTAAAAATTATAAAGAAATTATTTAAATGTACTTCGTCACAAACCTGATTGATGATAGCTAAAAATTATTTGCAGAAAATTATTCAGTGAACTATAATGCAATGAAACGAGGTGGCACATGAGAAGGAAATGGAAATGGACAGATTATCAGATAATCAAATTAAAATGGGTTCTTGAAATTCTGGAAGAACTTTCTGCTTACAAACCTCTTACCCTCAGACAGGTTTACTATCAGCTTGTAGGAAAAGGTCTTATAGAAAATAAAGTAAGCCAGTACAACATGCTTTCAGCCCTTTTAAAATGGGCCAGAATTGACGGTTATATATCGTGGAATGACATAGAAGACAGGGTAAGGGCCTATCATGATCTATCAGGATGGCATAATTCCGATAATTTCATAGAGGCTTCATTGAGATCCTTTCTTAAAGGCTACAGAAGAGATCTTCTTCAGAGCCAGCAAAAATATCTCGAAATATGGATAGAAAAAGACGCTCTCAGTACTATTTTCACAAGGGTAGCCGGCGATTATACCGTTCCTGTTGTTGTATGCAGAGGGTTCAGTTCTGTAAGTTTCTTAAATGAATTTAAAGGAAGACTTAAAAGACTCAAAGGAAAAGAGCCTTTGATGTTATATTTCGGGGATTTTGACCCGTCGGGAGTGGAAATGCTAAAAGCAATGAAAATAACCCTTGAAGACGAACTGGGCGTAAAAGGTATAAAATTCAAAAGAATTGCCCTTCTTAAAAATGATATAGTTAAATACAGACTCCCCCATAATCCGGATGCATTGAAAAAAACAGATACAAGGGCGAAAAAACATATAGAAGCCTACGGTGAACTGGCAGTCGAACTGGATGCCCTGAGACCTGACATTCTGGAAGGGAAAATTAAACATGCTCTGGAAAAAGAAATTGACATGAAGATTTTCAATAAAGAATTTAAAGAATATAAACAGGAACTGAAAAGACTGAAAGAAAAAAAAGAGTATATTATGAAAGCCCTTGGCTATAATGTTTACTGAGGTAAGCATACATAATACATATATGATCTCGTGACGCGTAACGCGTAACGCGTGACGGGAGGAAAACGCTTATTAAATGCTTAATCAGGAATTTAAAGATATATGTCGAATATATAATATAATCGTGATGCGTGATGCGTGATGCGTGTCTCTCACTTTTCACTTCTCACTTTTCACTTCTCACGACTCACTACTTAAAAGGGAGGAATAAAGAATGGCCATTATAAATTTTATTGTAACCGTGCCTGATAATACGCCGGAAGAAACAATATATATTACAGGCAATCATGATGAACTGAACAACTGGGATCCGGCAGGAATACCCCTTGCTCCTTCGGAAGACAACACACACAGTGTGGAGATAGAACTGCCTGAAGGAACTGAAATAGAGTTCAAATTTACCCGGGGTACATCGGCTTCTATGGAGGCAGACGAAAATTTTGAGGAAATAGAAAGCAGGGTTTTAACAGTAGAAGATGATGAAGAAATTTCCTGCACGGTAGAAAACTGGGCAGATCTTTTAAATCCCGAAGAAGAGGGTACTCTGACCGGCAATTTCAGAGTACACAGGGATTTTTATTCTTCAGCTCTCGGTGATAGCAGAACTATCATGGTTTATCTGCCCCCTGATTACGATAATGAAGAAGAAGCCTACCCTGTCCTTTATCTTCATGACGGACAGAACGTATTTGACTCTGCCACTTCTTTCGGAGGTTCGGAATGGGAAGTGGATGAAACGGCGGAACGTCTTATTAATGAAGGCAGAATAAAAAAACTTATCATAGTCGGTATTTATAATTCAAAAGACAGAGATGACGAATATACGCCCAGTGTAGATTTCTCTGAAGGCAGCGGAGGTAAGGTAGAATATTACGCAAATTTTATAATAGATGAACTCAAGCCGTTTATTGACAGTAATTACAGAACTCTTACATCTGCATCTGACACGGCCATTATGGGTTCTTCCCTGGGAGGACTCTGTTCACTCTATATCGGGTGGCAATATCCTCATATATTCTCCATGGCAGGTGTTATTTCTCCGTCTCTCTGGTGGGATGACAGGGATATCATAAAAGCAATACAGGAAGATGAAGATTTCGAAGGGCCGGAAAAAATATGGCTTGATATAGGCACATGTGAAGGTGATGAAGAAGAGGAAGAAGAGGAAACCGCAGATCCCGTAGAAGATACCAGATGGCTTGCAGAAGTTCTCCTTGACAAAGGATATGTGCTGAATGAAAGCCTCTTCTATCTTGAAGCAGAAGGTGCAGACCACAGTGAAATGGCCTGGGCAGATAGGGTAGAACAGATATTACTGGCTTTATTCGGAGTTTAATATTATATTCATAAGGGGCTGTCAATATTTTTTTGTTTTTCAGATAGCCCCTGTTTATAGTGTATTTCATAACTTATTAGAATTTATTGCGGTGAGCATAAATAATACATATTTGCTTTCGTGACGCGTAACGCGTGACAGGTTTAATCCCTTCGCATCACGCATTACGCTTTACGCATTACGAGGTCATTATTTATGGATAAAACTAACTATAATTATTCTTCCTTGAGAAGTTCTCCTGAAATTTCTTTCTTTTCTTTTATTTCTTTTACAAACCTGTCTGCTCTGTCTTTATTTTTTGTTATTCTCTCTCTGTATTGTTCATATTCCTGTCTTGCTTTTTCACTGTAAATCTTAAATTCATCCTTCAATTTACTTTCAGGA
>JBEHWO010000070.1:0-21617 GCA_040217695.1 Vulcanimicrobiota bacterium
CTCTACATCGTATCTCTGCATATGAAGTTTAAATTGTTCCATTACCTGGAGTAATATAGTTTTCATATTACCTTCTACCATATTGAATTTTATTTTATGGCTTCTCAACCTTGATAATTCCAGCATATCATTTACCAGCCTTGTAAGTCTGTCCGTTTCTTCATCTATTGTTTTAAGGGAATGATTCCACAGCTCATAACCGGGAGGGTATTCATCCATAAGGGTTATACAAAAGCCTTTGATTATAGTCAGAGGTGTTCTCAGTTCATGGGAAACATTGCTAAAAAATTCGGATCGCAGATTTTCCAGTTTCCTTAATTCGGTTATATCTCTGAAAACTATCATTATACCGTGATGGTCTCCGCCTTCATCTCTGAAAGGAGCAAAGGTAAAATGGAATATTTTCAAAGGCATATCCTCCATTATGATTTCCTTTTGTATAAGAGATTTTTCTTTAATCGCTTTTTCAAGGAGATTTAACACTTCCTCCATGGAACAGATCCCTTCCATGCCTTTACCGGCAGCTTCTACTCTGGAAAGGTTAAACTCTTTTTCTGCAGCAGAATTAAGAAAAATAATTTTTTTCTCCATATCAACAGCAATGAGTCCGTCTATAACATTTGTAAGAATGGCATTCATTTTATTTTTTTCACCTGTTATCTCTTCTATAAAATTTTTGAGCTGATCTGCCATATGATTTATAGTAAATGACAGTTCGGCAAGTTCCGGAGGATTTTTTACAGGTGAAATCCTCTGCTGAAAATCGCCGTGAGAAATCTTTACTGCTATATTATTAATCTTTTTTATAGGTTCCGTAACGGTTCTGGCTATTAAAAACCCTATGATACTCACTATTATGACAGAACATAACGTAGACATACCGAGAATTTTCATCATAACAAACAGTATATTCTGTATATCAGAAAGAGAAGAAGAAACATCTACTGTACCTATTGTCTTTTTCCATGTCGCTATAGGTACTGTCATATGCATTATCTTCTCATGCTCTTTATCTTCTATCCATTTATATGCTTCTTTATCTCCGGTCAAAAGCTCTTCTTTTATAACAGAGCCGATTTCATCCTGTTCACCTGAAGTAGCTATTAACACTCCTTTATCATCATATATTTTAAATATATACTGTCCTTTAGCCGCAAAATTTTCGGTAAAAAAGAAAGATGCCTGACGCAAATCCCTTGCATTCCAGGCAAAACCGCCGAGCATTTTTGCAATCGAATAGGCCTGAGTTCTCAGGTTGTTTTCTACATTTAGGAGGAGAATATTTCTTATCCACGGAAAAAAAAGGCTCCCCGTCAGGGTTATTGTAAGTAATATGACGATTATGTATGTAAAGGTAAGCTGATATTGTATTTTTATATTCAACAGTAAAATCCTTTATATCGTGACGCGTAACGCGTGACGCGTAACGGGTGGTTTCGTGATGCGTGATGCGTAATGCGTGATGCGTATTTTCACCGGGTACCGGGCGAACACAGTGGTTCGCACCTACTCACTTTTCACGACTCACGACTCACTATTCACTGCCAGAAGAGTGTTTTCCTTCTTCCTGTATTGTTTTTATATATTTATTTTGCTATAATGGCAGGAATAAAAATTTTTCAATCAAAAACATCGAAAGGCAGGTGACAGTCGGCTGTTATAAAACAGTCGCCTTCAGAGTGACATCAGACATTATATCTTCTCTTCATCCTCTGGAAATAGAAGTGCTGAACAGGTTTAAAAGTGAAAATAAATCACTCCTGTGGACAGAAATACTGGAAAAAACAGGATTAAAAGAAAGTCAGTTGAGAACTGCCATTGAATGGCTCCTCCACAAAGGACTTATAGTAACGGAAACAACAGGTGTGGAAGAGATAGTAACACTTACAAAAACAGGAGTGTCTTATGCAGAAAAAGGAATACCTGAAAAGAGAATTGTCGGAATTCTGACAGAAGGGACAGAGAAAAATACTATGGCCCTTATTGCAGAAGCACTCTCTCTTGAAAAAGAAGAAGTAGGTTCTGTAACAGGTTTTTTAAAAAAACATAAAGATATATCTATAGAAGCAGGAGGAATACTGAAACTTATTGCCGGTAATTCCGCACCTTATATAGAGAAAAAACAGGCCCTTGTGGATAAAATATTTAAAGAAAAACAGATGATGATAACAGAACTCACAAAAGAAGAACAGGAACTGGCAAGAAGTCTCTACAGAAAAAGAGGCACAGAACAGGGAGTATTCAGAATAGATGAAAAGCCAGTCATGCTGCATCACCTGACAGAAGAAGGTAAAGAATTAATAGTACATCTGGAGGAAAATCTTAAAGACAGAAAAACGGAAATCAGTCAGATAACTCCCGAACTGCTTCAGGAAGGAAAATGGAAAGGTGTTAATTTCAGAAAATATAATATAAGTCTGAATCCTCCCAGGTTAAATATAGGGAAAAAACATCCTTACAGACAATTTCTTGACTGGGTGAGACAGAAATTCACATCCCTTGGATTTAAAGAAATGAAAGGTTCTGTTGTAGAAACGGAATTCTGGGATATGGACGCTCTGTTTATGCCTCAGTTTCATTCTGCAAGGAATATCCATGATGTGTATTATGTAAAAAAACCTCAATATTGCAAAGAAATAGAAGAGCCCTATTTATCAAATGTGGCTGCATGCCACGAAAACGGAGGGGCTACAGGTTCTGAAGGATGGAGATATAATTTTGACAGGGAGAAAACAAAAAGGCTTGTCCTCAGAAGCCAGGGAACGGCACTTTCTGCAAGAACTCTTGCAGGAAACCCTGAAATACCGGGAAAATACTTCGGTATAGCCAGGTGTTTTCGCTATGACCAGATAGATGCAACACATGGGACAGATTTTTTCCAGAGTGAAGGAATAGTACTGGATGAAAGTATTAATTTTCCGAAACTGCTCGGATTATTAAATCTCTTTGCAAAAGAAATAGCAAAAGCAAAAAAGACAAAATTTACTCCTGCTTATTTTCCTTTTACAGAACCATCAGTAGAGCTTCATGTAGAACATCCTGTACTGGGATGGATAGAACTGGGAGGAGCAGGTATATTCCGCCCCGAGGTCACATTGCCACTGGGTATAGATGTCCCTGTCATAGCCTGGGGACTCGGCATAGACAGGATGGCCATGGTATCTCTTGGCATAAATGATATAAGACAGCTATTTTCCCATGACATGAACTTTATCAGAAATTCAAAGGCGGTGATATAAATGCCAACAATAAGCTGTTATTATAAAGATCTTCAACATCTCTACGGAGAGAAAATAAAACTGGAAGATCTGCCCGATTTACTTGCGAAAGCAAAAGCGGAATTCAAAGAGTATGATGAAAAAACAGGGGAATTAAAGATAGAACTTGTAGATACAAACAGACCTGATCTATGGTGTGTGGAAGGTGTGGCAAGACAGATAAGAGAATCGGTATTGCATAAGAAAAGTAATTACCCCTTCTTTTCATCGATACCGTCAGAGAAAGACATGATTGTTGTAGATCCAAATTTAAAAGACATAAGGCCTTTCATAGGGGGATTTCTTGTACTGAACATAGAAGTGGATGATGCTCTTCTTACACAGCTTATACAGACACAGGAAAAACTCTGTGTAAATTACGGACGTAACAGAGAATTAATCGCCATAGGTGTATATGATGCTTCAAAAATAGAATTTCCTCTTTATTATAAAGGTTTTAAAGAGACAGAAATAAAATTTGCACCCCTGGGGTTTTCAGAAAACATGGATTTAGGAGAAATACTGAAAAAACATCCGAAAGGTCAGGAATATTCAAAACTGGTGAAAAAATACCCTCTTTATCCTGTCATAATGGATAAAAACGGCAATGTTCTTTCTTTTCCGCCTGTAATAAACAGTGAAGATCTGGGCAAAGTGGTGGAAGGCAATAACATGCTTTTCGTAGAAGTAACAGGCACATCAATGGAAGCTGTCATATTAAGTACAAATATACTGGCATGCAATCTGGCAGACAGAGGGGCGGACATAAAACCTTTTGCCGTAAAATATGACACTGATACAGTAGTTACTCCCAGGGATCCGGGCCAGACAGTATCGGTGGAAAAATCCTATCTCGAAAAGATGCTGGGAGAAACTATACCCGCTGATTCTATTATAGAAAAACTTTCTTCTATGGGATTTTCAGTCACATCGTCTGACAATAAAATAACCTGCAAAAGTCCTCCTTACAGAAGAGACTGTATTCATCCTGTAGACCTGGTAGAAGATTATGCCATAGCAAGAGATTACAACAGTTTTTCACCTCAAATGCCTGATAAATATACTGTCGGCTCCGTAGCACCGGTAGCGGAACTGGGAGATACGGTAAGAATGCTGATGACAGGCATGGGGTTCCAGGAATTCATCACCTATATTCTTACCGGAAAAGATAAGAATTTTTATAAAATGAGGAGAGAAGAAACTGACATAATTGAAGTGGAAAATGTTATGAGCGACACTTACTCGGTGCTTCGCCCTGCATTGCTTCCTGTTCTGCTTGAAATAGAAAGTAAAAACCTGAGAGTCGAATTTCCCCATAAGATTTTTGAAGAAGGAGAAGTAGTAATTTATTCTCCTGAAGAAAACTATGGCAGTAAAACTGTTCATAATGTATCTGCCCTGATTTCCCACAGCAACGGAAATTTTTCAGAAATACACAGTTATCTTCATTCACTCATGTTTTATCTTGATATTCCTTACAAACTGGAAGAAACTACCGATCCGGCTTTTATAGACGGAAGAGTTGGAAAAATAATGTGTTTCGGGAAAGAAACAGGTATTATAGGTGAAATCCACCCTGAAGTCCTGGAGAGATGGGGCATAAATATGCCTGTATCTGCCTTTGAATTAACGTTGAATGAAATCGTGAAGGGTGAAGGGTGATTCTAATTGTTATGTCAGGTAATATAAAATGTGGGTATAATGTATAGTGGTGAGTAGTTAGTGGTGAGTGGTGAGTAGTGAAAAGTGATCTGATAACTGGTCACTGCTCACTGGTCACTGATAACTGGTCACTGGTCACTGCTCACTGGTCACTGATACGGGGTGGTTTAAATCAAAGAAAAGATTTTACTATTTTACTTCATATTTATTCTTCTTATTTCTTACAGCGCCTGTTCAAAAAATCTTGAAGTAAGTGATCGTACATGTTCCGGCTGTGGCAGAACTATAAGTGATCAGGCATGGATAATGGACGGTAAAATCTACTGTTCTAAATGCTATGAAAGCCTTATTCCCAGATGTGCCAAATGCGGCAATCCCTGCCACGGCGGTTATTATACAATAGAAAGATATACCTATTGTAAAGATTGCTTTAATAAATATGCCAGATGTGATATATGTGGTTCTCTCCTCAGGGGTAAATTCATAAGAAATAAAGCAGGAAAGAAATTCTGCCAGTACTGTATAGACAGATATACAGCATGCGGAAATTGCGGATGTCCTGTCGGGCCTGAAGGTTATAATCTCGGCTATTCCCGGTGGTTATGTCCTGACTGTGCCTCTGTAGCTATATTTACACACAGCCAGCTGGCCTATGTTTACGTGGAAGCAGTGGCTCAATTGAAAGCTATGGGACTTGTAATAATAAGACCGGTAGACAACCTTACCATTATGGATCAAAAAAATCTGGAAATGTCTTATTACAATACTAAAAATAAAGAATATATTCCCTCGGGAGGAGTGGGAGGTTTTTATAGTTTTTCATCAAATGAAAGAGGAGCTGCCTCAAGAATCTTTGTTCTTGAAGGTCTTTCCTATGAGAGAGCCCTTGCGGTAATAAGTCATGAACTTACCCATGCATGGCAGGTAGATAACTGCCCTGTAGACCAGAGACTCCTGTATAAAGAAGGTTTTGCGCAGTGGATAGCCTATAAGGTTATGCTTAACAAGGGATATATAGATGAAGCAAATTCATTGCTTTCAAACCAGGACTCTATATATGGCGAGGGTTTAAAATTTATGGTTAATGTGGAAGCCTATTATGGAGTGAAAGGCACCATTGATTATGTAAAACAAATAAAATAATTCTAACCTCTGCGAAACCCTATGAGAAAACCAACAGAAAAGGCACCTACATAAGGGAAATGGGCAGTCAGTATTGTCCACCAGAAAGGACTCGATGAAACTGTTGCTTTAATAGCTCCTTCAGTGGCTTTCCCTATAGTCTGCCAGTCTACATGAATAAACTTATAGTAGGCAAGTATCTGGAGACCTATAAAAAATAATCCGAGAACTATGGCAACCAGCTTTGTAAGCTTTTTACATGTATAACCGACTATTATACCTGCAATAAAACCAAAACTCAGGGGCAGTGCTATTGCAGGAAAAAGGGTTTTTATATCCATGTTATTTTTCGTGACCCGTGACGGGCTTTCACTCCATTATAGTGTATTTTATAACTTATTAGAATTTAAGTTATCGTGACGCGTAACGCGTAACGCGTGACGGGTTTAATCCCTGCGCATTACGCTTTACGCATTACGAGGTCATTATTTATGGATTGTTTGAAACTAACTATAATTTATATAATTTCCGGTCATATTTCTATGGGTTTATATATTTTCCTTCATATTCTCTTTATGAATTCATTCACGAAAAGGAAATTGAATATATAAGTAGAATAAATATAATAATCAGTTACGAATAAAGGACCTTTTTACGCGTCACGCGTCACGCGTCACGCGTCACGATTCTTATGAACATATTATCAAAATTAAAAGAACTTATCCTTAAATTAAAAGGAAAAAAAGAAGATAAAATATTGCTTGTTCTCTGTATATATTCCGTATTTCTTTTGCTGGCAGGTACTGTTACAGGATCTGTTCTCTCTTCAAAAAAACCTCTTCCCTCACCTTCTCCGACGCCTGTACCATCACCTGCCGAACAGGTAAAACAAAAGAAATCCTTTATTAAAGACGATAAATTTGAAAGAGGTAATAGATGGAAACTCTTTTCAGATTCCCTGAGGTTCAGGAAAGAAAGTAACAGGGGAGCTATGTATAATGTTACATGCTGCTATTATGAAGGAGATAAACAAAAAATTATAATAGAAGCAGATAACGTGGATTTAAACCTGAAAGACGAAGTGGCAGTATTTACGTCCAGAGTAAGAGTAATATCATCAAAAGGAGAAACCCTTGAAGTTGATAAATTTACCCTGGACAATAAAAAAAATGAAGCATATGGCGAAGGAAATGTTAAATTAGTAAAAGAAGATACATCTATCAGAAGTGATAAAATTCAATCTGATACATCTCTTAAAACCTATAATCTTATCGGGAATGTAAAGGTAATAAAAAGTAAAGAGAGAAGAGCATTATATATGCAGGATCTGAAGTAATGTTTAAATATATTTTGTTTCTTATTATAATCACGGTTTATCTGACTTCTGCTGTTTACGGACAGAACTTGCTATTAAACGGGAAAAAGATAGATTTCACCAATCCTCCTCTAATAATTGAAAAGACAATCTTTTTACCTGTAGAAGACAGAGGAACTGCTTCCATTATCAATTATTTCGGAGGAACATGTAACTGTAAAACAGAAGAAATTTATATAGCCAGAGATGGTAAACCTTCTCGTTTCAAAGCAGGTAATAAAGATGCCACCGTATGCGGGAAATCGATAAAAATCAGTATCCCTCCTTTTATCCAGAATAAAATACTTTATATGTCTCTTGATGATCTAGGGAAAGCTCTTTCCATGCATTATAAAACGGATAAAGACCGGAATATAGTTCTGATACCGGCAGTGTATAAAATAATATGTAAAAAAAATCCTGCCGGCTACATTGAATTGTTTGTGAAGGCTTCTGCAAAAATAGAATATAATATTGAATACTCAAGGGAATCCTTCGGAATTATTATAAATATTCCCGAAAGCTTTATTGAGCCTTATGAGGTGCCGGAAGAAGAGATTATTAAAACTATTACTGCGTCTCAGAAAGACGGAACAGGCACAATAGAGATCATATTAAAAAAACCACTCCCTGTAGATATTTCTTCCAGAATAGATCTGAGCACAATATCGGTAAGAATTTATTATGCCGGCAATACTGTGACAGAACTCTGGTTGCCCGGGACATCACAGGAATTTCTCTCCCATAACGGATTAACGAAACCTCAATTAATCAAAAATATTGATTTTGAAGGTGACAGAAACATTATAAAAATAGAGTCCAGTGGTTTTCTAAAATACGAATGGCACAGAATGGGAGATAATAGATTTTACATAGATTTTTCAAAGGCTGTCATAAAAAAAGCCAGTTTAACAAAGGCCATAGAAGATGATTTTATATCGGATATAAAATTGGTACAGTTAAATAACTGTCCCCATGTGGTAAGACTTGTATTCAATCTGAAAAAGAATGTAGAGGTAACATTACAGGCAGGGGAAAAAACAAACGAATTATATATTTTCATAATGAAGGAAGAAAAAGAAATTTCAGATTTATCATTAAATGGCGGAGGTTCTTTCGGCAACCCTGGTTCAGATAAAACGATAGTAATAGACCCCGGTCATGGCGGAAGAGACTGCGGTGCAATTAACAAATCGGCAGGAATTATGGAAAAGGACTTAAATCTGGATATATCTCTAAAACTTCAATCTCTTCTGGTAAAGGCAGGTTTTAATGCTATTTTAACAAGAACAGAAGACAGAGATGTTACATGGGACGGAAGCCCTGACAGGATGGAACTTGATGCCAGGGCAGATGTGGGGAATAATCTTCAGGCAGATGTGTTTCTTTCAATACATAATGATTCAAGCAATAATAAAAACCTGAACGGTACATGTACTTATTATTATAAGGATATTGATTACAATCTGGCCTGTAAGATTCAAGAAAATCTTGTATTAAATCTTAATATTGCAAACAGAGGACTGAAAAAAGCAAATTTCTATGTGCTGAAACATACAAAAATGCCTGCAGTTCTTATTGAAGTTGCCTTTATGAGCAACAGGCAAAATGCCATGTTACTGGCAGATCCCGAATTCAGAAATAAAGCAGCAGAGGGAATCTGTCAGGGATTAATGGAATATTTTCAATATACCGACGGCAGCAGTGACCAGTGACCAGTTACCAGTGACCAGTTACCAGTGAAGAGTGAACAGTGAACAGTTTGTATCGTGACGCGTAATGCGTGACGCGAGGATAATAACCGTTCTGATAGCAGTGAGCGGTGAACAGACATTATAAAAATTTCTAAAGGAAAAGGAAAAAATAAATAGAAGAATGTATTTTCGTAATAGTTGTACCTGTTTCCAACCACAACATGGAAAACCACGCGTCACGCGTCACGCGTCACGCGTCACGATTTATAAATACTTAAGAAAGGTATGGTTATTAATATGGCTGAAACAAAAACAGATCATAGTTCTACAAAAGTAAAAGTTCGTCGTGAAGTTGTAACATACTTGATGTGTTCCGACGAACTCTGTCCTGACTGTAATAAAAGAAAAAGCATAGACAAAGCCGGTATCAGAGTATGTCAGGACTGTGGCGGAGAGTTTACCCTTGCAAAAGGGGATACAGCTATTGACAGACCTGTCATGTCAGGAGACTTACAGGACGGAAGAACTGTTGATGCTTTCCTGCTTGCTGTATTGATGAAAGGAGGCTCGGATATTCATCTTTCAGCCGGCTCTCCTCCTATTATGAGGCTTTACGGGAAACTCTACAAACTGGATTTTCCGCCTGTAACCAAAGCTGAAAGTGAGAAAATAATGAAAGAAATTCTCACAACAGAACAACTGGAAAAATTCGACGGAGATAAGAATATAGATATATCCTATGAGTTAAAAGTCGATGATAATACATTTCGCTTTCGTGTAAATATTTATCAGCAGCAGAGAGGCTGGAGTGCTGCATTCCGTGTAATACCTCAGAGAATACCTACATTTAAAGAGCTACGTCTTCCTCCTATCGTAGATAGTTTTACCAGACTCCATGCGGGACTTATTCTTATAACAGGTCCTTCCGGATGCGGTAAGACTACAACCCTTGCAGCTCTTATAGACCATATAAATCAAAACAGAGAAGACCATATAATAACACTTGAAGATCCGATAGAATATGTTCATAAAATGAAAAATTGTTATGTAAGACAGAGAGCGATAGGACACCATACGAGAAGTTTTGCAGCTTCCCTGAGAGCTGCCATGAGAGAAGATCCCGATATTATACAGGTAGGTGAAATGAGAGATCTTGAAACGATGCAGCTTGCCATGACTGCCGCAGAAACAGGACATCTGGTGCTGGGCACAATGCCGACAACGAATGCCGCAAGAACTATAGACAGAATAATAGATTCTTTTCCTCCTGCACAGCAGCCTCAGGTGAGAATTATGCTCTCTGAATCCCTTAAAGGTATTATTTCACAGAAACTTATACCTACAAAAGACGGGAAACAGGTACCTGCCGTAGAAGTTATAGTATCAACTCCGTCACTGGCACATCTGGTAAGGGATCAAAAAACCTTTAAAATACCTTCCGTAGTACAGACCAGCAGACACCTGGGAATGCAGACTCTTGAAGATTCTCTGCTCGCTCTCTATAAAGAAGGTATCATAACCGAACATGATGCCCGTCTTGCTGCCAATGATCAGGTAGTCATAGAAGAAATGCTGGCAGGTAAAACCGTAGAATATAAAGATTAGGGAGGAACACCACTATGAGTAATATACTTGAAACAGGAATAACAGGAGAATATCATATAAATGAACTTTTTCATCTTATGCTGAAGGTAAAGGCATCTGATTTACATCTGGCTGCAGGCTCTCCTCCTTATTACAGGATTCACGGGAAAATGCGCAGAACAGATTTACCCAATCTCACAAATGACAGAGTAAAAAGTCTTTTGACCCAGATATGTAATAAGAAGCAGTGGAGCAGATTTGAAATGCTCGGAGACCTTGATTTTTCTTATGAACTTGAAGGATATACCAGGTTTCGCTGTAATTATCTGAAACAGAATACCGGTTGCGGCGGTGTTTTCAGAACTATTCCCACAACAATGCCGAATCTTGAAGATTTAAATCTGCCGCCTGTATTAAAGGAAATTGCAGATTACAAGCAGGGACTGGTTATAGTCACAGGGGCAACTGGAAGCGGTAAATCAACAACCCTTGCCGCAATGATAAATTATATAAATCAGAGAAAAGATGTAAGTATAATAACGATTGAAGATCCTGTGGAATTTGTTCATACAAGTAATAAGGCTCTCATTGAACACCGTGAAGTAGGAAAAGATGCAAAATCCTTTGCATCTGCACTGAGGGCTGCCATACGTGAAGATCCTGATATAATACTTATAGGAGAAATGAGAGACCTTGAAACCATATCTCTGGCAGTTACTGCGGCGGATATGGGAAGACTCGTATTCGGAACACTTCACACCAATACGGCAGCAAAATCGGTGGACAGAATTATAGATGTCTTTCCTCCCGAACAGCAGGGCCAGATAAGATCGATGATTTCTGTGTCTTTAAAAGCAGTAGTGGCACAGATACTGCTGGAACAGGCAGAAGGGAACGGAAGATGTGCCGCAGTGGAGGTACTTATTAATACGCCTGCCATGGGAAATTTAATACGTGAAGGCAAGACATCACAGCTGTCATCTGTGATTTTATCGGGACGGTCCATTGGTATGAGAACTATGGATGAGTCTTTAAAAGAGCTTGTAACATCGGGTAAGATAACACTTGAAACGGCACAGAAACGTTCTTCTGTACCTATTACTGTTTAGGATCAGTAAGGAAATGTTACAGTTTATATCGTTACGCGTTACGCGTAACGCGTGACGCGAGAGGATACTAATTGTTCTAACAATCTGCCTGAGTTGTTTTTCTTACAATCCTTAATCGTGACATGTGACGCGTAACGCGTAACGCGAGGAATGAAGCTATTATTCTATTCCATAATATTGCAGGAGCTACGCGAACGGCCCCTGCCAGAATGAAGAAGTGATTTAAAATGAATGTACTGACTACAACAGATAATCTGGAGCAGATTCAGAGTCAGCTCCTTATATTGCCATTTTTCAGCGATGATAAAAACCTGAACGGTAAACTGATAAAATTTGATAAAACCCAGGGAGGAAGACTTAAAAGCCTCCTGGCATGGGGTGATATTAAAGGCAAATACAAAGAATTTACCATGTTCTATACAGGAGGTGTGGATATAAAGAGAATCCTTGTAATAGGACTGGGAGAGAAAAAAGACTTTACTCCGGACAGACTTCGTTCTGTAATGGCAAGAGCCGCAAGAAACGGCAGAAGGATAAACTGCACGTCCATGTGTATTTACGGGTACAATAACTTCGGCCTTTCCCATGAGGATTACGGCAGATGTATCATAGAAGGTATGCTGTTAGGGCTTTATAAATTTACCAGATATATCAGTCCGTCAGACAAACCGCCTTTTATACTGGAAGAATTGAAGATAATAGTAGACAGCAGGGACCATATCAATGACATATCCTCCGGTGTTGAAGAAGGACTTGTTCTCTGTGAGGCTACAAATTTTGCAAGGGATCTCGTCAATGAACCTGCCATGGTATTAACACCGAAGGCTTTTGCGGAACATGCAAAACATATAGCTTCTTCCTCGGGCCTGGATATTGAAATACTGGAAAAAGAAGATATGGTAAAACTGGGGATGGGAGGTATTGTTGCAGTAAGCCAGGGCAGTGAAGAACCGCCCAGAATGGTGACCATCAGCTATAGAGGTAATCCGGGAGGTAAAACCACAGGTCTTGTCGGTAAAGGTATAACCTTTGACAGCGGAGGTATATCTATAAAATCTGACAGTCACCTCTTTCGTATGAATTCTGATATGGCAGGAGCCGCAGCAGTTCTCGGAGCATTAAAAGCCATAGCTGCAAGGAAAATAAAAGCCAATATACTTGCTGTAATGCCATTAACGGAAAATCTGCCCGACGGAAAGGCATACAAGGTGTCAGATATAATAAAAACCTTTGAAGGCAAAACAGTTGAAATATTATCAACAGACGCCGAAGGCAGGCTCATTCTTGCAGATGCCCTGTCTTATGCCAGACATAAAGGAGCTGACATATTAATTGATATTGCAACCCTTACAGGAAGTATAGTATCCGCTCTCGGCCATCAGACAACAGGTATTATGGGAACAGATAAAGACATTATTAACAACCTTATAAAATCAGGAGATAAAGCAGGAGAAATGATATGGGAACTGCCATTATTCCCGGAATATAAGATGCAGATAAAAAGCGATGTAGCCGATCTGGAAAATTACGGAGGCCCTCCTGCAGGTGCCATAACGGCTGCCATATTTCTGCAGGAATTTACGGGAGGACTGCCGTGGGCTCATTTAGATATCGCAGGCACAGCCACCACTGACGAAGCAATTATGATATATCTAAAAAATCCTTATCTGCCAAAGGAAGGAGGAACAGGTGTAGGAGTAAGAACATTATATCATTTTGTAAAAGACTGTATGGCACAATAAATATTTCTAAAAATTAAAAGGAAGTTTTAGATAAATCTGGAATTTAACTATTTAATATTTTGATAAAATCAGAAGAAAACAATTTTAAATAATAGCTAATAAAATTAATTTTTGGGAGGTCTCCAAGATGTCAAAGATCCTAATAGTGGAAGATAACAGTATTATTGCAAAAATGTTAAGGACTACTCTGATGTTAGAGGGTCATGATGTATCTATAGCCCCGAATGGCACAGTAGGTCTGGAAAAAGCTCAGACGGACAAGCCTGACCTTGTTTTACTCGATATAATGATGCCCGGTATGGACGGGTTTGAAGTATGCAGAAGATTAAGAGAAGGAGAAGACACAAAGGATATACCAATAGTTTTCCTTTCTAACCTTTATCAAAGTCAGCATCAGGAACTGGCAAGACAGCTTGGAGCTATTGATTATCTGGTTAAAGTTCATATGGCACCTCCTCAACTTGCTGAGAAAGTAAAAGAAATACTTTTAAGAATACAGAAGGATAAGGAGGCATGAAATGGACGCTATTAATAAAATTAAAGGTTTCCTTCTGACTGCCGGGATAATAACTGAAGCCCAATGGAATGATGCTTTAAAAATATCACAGGATACAGGAGAGCGTATAGAAAAGGTTCTTGTAGAAAAAGAATTCATAACACAGCAGGAAGCTTTCGAAATACTGGAACTGGTCTATGATGCACCTTATATAAATCTTGCAAGAGAACTGGTTGAACTTGATGCACTTATGCTTGTACCAAAGGATGTAGCCCTGGCAAATAAATTAATGCCTATAAGTGTCACACCGGGACAACTAGTAGTTGCCATGGCAAATCCGCAGGATCTTATGGCTATTGATAATATAAGGTTTTTAACCTCTCTTTCTCTGAAAGTCTACTTTGCTTTTGAAGAAGATATCATAAAGGCCATAGAAGTATATTATGAAAAAATGAGTCTTCTTCCGACTCCTGATATAATCCTTGAAAAAGGAGTAACTCAGAGGAAACAGAGAATAACGGAAGCAGCAAAAAGAGAGGTTATAGGTGCGGTAAAATTCGATGCTCCGGCAAATCTGAGACAGGTACAGGAAAAATCGGCTCTGGAAATGGTAGATGATATATTTAAAATGGCTATTGAATGCAGAGCCACAGATATACACTTCGAACCGGTTCCGGACGGACTGTTACTCAGATTCAGAATTTACGGAAGACTTCATGATGTACAGGTTATAACACCTTCGACTGCAGAACCGATACCACTCAGAATCAAGGTTATGACTGATTTAAACATAGCAGATCCGTCTACATCTTTACAGAATGAATGTGATGTAAAAGTGGGAGAGAAAATCCTGAGAGTAAGGGCATCGGTTATAAGAACAGCGGACGGAGAAAGAATTAATTGTAAAATATTAAATCAGAAACATACCTTTGCAAATTTCTGGAATCTGGTTTTAGATGAAAGAAGCTTTAAACCTTTACAGGATATACTCAGAAGAAACAAAGGACTCCTGCTCCTTGCAAGCCCTCCGGGCAGTGACAGCGAATCCACTCTTTTTGCCATACTTCATATGATAGCAAATCAAAATAAAAGTATAATTATTATAGGTAAAGGCATGAACCTGCAGTTTAAGGGTATAAATTATATAAGAGTTACGGAACGGTTCAGCTATATTGATGCCATAAAAACTGTAGTAAACCAGGATCCTGATGTTATACTTATAGATAAACTCTCCGACAGAGATACTATAGAAATGGCTTTCCGCCTCGCTTTATCAGGGCAGGTCGTGCTGAGTACACTGGAAACCTATTTTCATTCTGCAGAGACTATCTGCGGCCTTATGAAAAAAGGAATAAGTCCTTTCTGGATTGCTTCAGCCCTGAATGGCATAATAACACAGAGGTGGGCCAGTAAAATATGCCCTTACTGTAAAACCGAATATTACGTAGGAGAAGATGACTGGCGCTGGGAATTTTTAGATATGAAGACCAGAGCAAAAAAAGTGAAACTTTACAGCGGAAGAGGCTGTAACTTCTGCGATCAGACAGGATATTACGGCTGTATAGGCATATATGAAGTACTTAATATGACAAAAAGAGTCAAATCAGAACTTATAAAGAGACCAATACCTGATGCGATTCACAGACTTGCTGAAAAAGAAGGTATGGAATCATTGAAAGATAATGCTATGAAATATGTATGGAACGGACAGCTTAACCTGGATGATATATTTGAAATAGTTATTTAGCAGGCGTGACGCGTGACTGGTAAACATATTCTCTGTAAAAACGCCCCGATGCCGGGGCGTTTTTACATGGTAAACTCTATAGAAAATTTATATCCTCTGGAAGCCAGAGGTTCAAGTTTAATAGTTCCTCCATGAAGTTCAACTAAACTCCTTACTACAATAAAACTTAACGCTCTTCCTTTATCTGTATCTATAGTGTCAAGAGAAGGTTTTTTTCTTTTAAATATAGCTTTTACAATGGAAGGGTCCAGAAGAAATATCGTATTGGACATGACTAAATTAATATGATGTTCATCTTCTTTCCAGGCTCTCATGTCTACCTGTCCCCCTTCTTCAGTAAAGAGTAATAAATCTCCCATAATATTTTCTATCATATCTTTTAATCTGTCAGAATCTCCTGAAATTTTCAGATTATCTTCAATATGTACATGAAAATTCTGCCTCTCAATTCTATCGAGACAGTTTACTGAAATCTCTTTTAACAGGAGACTGAAATTTACCATGGTAAAAGATAAAAGTAATTTTTTTTTCTTAATCTTTTCCCATGTAAGCATGTTATTTATTATCCTGCCCATCCGTTCACTTTCCTGTATTATCGAAGACAGGCATTTTTCTTTTAACATACTGTCCAGATCAGGTTTATTCCTGAGAATCCTGGCGAACCCTATAATACCTGTGAGAGGGCTCTTTAAATCATGGGATGCAACGGAAAGAAAATATTTATGAAGTTCTGTAATATTGGCCGCTTCTATGTGTTTCATAGTATCAATTCTTTTCGTGACGCGTGACGCATAACGCGTGACGCGAGGATTTCCGCATGGAAATATTATAGAACAAAACATTTTAAACTTCAATTATTAATGATATAATTATATATGAATTATGAACAGAATCTTTTTATATCTTATGAAAAATTTATATAAAAAACTGGATATTACACTGACCGGTGAAGAAAATATCTGCAGGGACTGTTATAAATGCTGTACTGCTGCAGCCAGACAGACAGTCAGTGCAGTAGAACAGGCATATATAAAAAAATACCTCCATGAGCAAAATCTAAGTCTTACTCTTATGGAGGATTATGAGAGATTTCTGAAGGACAGGAAAAATTTATATGATAAATCTGCTCATAATATATTGTGCCCTTTTTATGACAGAGATAAAAAACAGTGCTTTATCTATCCTGTCAGACCTTATTCCTGCAGAATCTATGGAAACTTCTCCGTATCAGATACTGATCTTCCAGGAAAATGTGTCTATAAAAAAACAACTCTCATATATAATGAGAAAAACCTTTTTAAAACAGTGCCATATTCGGAAGACTATGCAAGCATAGCTGCCGCTTATAAAATATATATTAAATATATTGCATGGTTCGGGAAAATTTTTTATAAAATTTAAAGGGGGAATTTTATATGAAGAAGAACGTAATTTTATTGCTACTCCTCATGTCTGTGTTTATATCCGGTTGCCTGTATAGCAGTAATAAACCGCCTGTTCCTTTACCTGTACCGACGGAAAAAACAGTTGCATTACAGTCAACTCCTGTTACTTACAGTACAGATACGCAGAAACTGGAAGAAGAATATAATCAACTCATAAAAAAGGTACAGGCAAATATAAAGAAAGCAGAAACAGCAGATCAGCAGCAGGCAGTGGCTTCTTACTATACAATGGAAGCCATGGAACTGCTTCAAAAACAGAATAACCTGATTATAAAACAAAATGATAAAATAATAGAACTGCTCACAGAAATAAGAGATAAGAAGTGAGTAGTGAATGGTGAATAGTGAATAGGACATTAATCTCTATTCACTATTCACTTTTCACTATTCACTACCATTATACATTTTTACAAAATTGTCTCTGATTATTCTTCTTCTGTATAAGTACCTTAATATTTCCAAGTCCTCTTTCGTCTAGAAGCCTGTTAAGGCCATTTAATTCGCTGTTATAATCCAGCAAATTCATAGTGATTTTATCAAGGGATTTTATTTTCTTTTCTATGCCGAGAGAGAGTAGAAAATCCTTCTGAGTGGTATATTCTTCTACTGTCAGTCCTGATTTTTCTCCCTCTCTTATTAAAGGAGTAAAATTCACATGACATGTTATATCCTGATATCCGGGTCTGACAAAGGGTTTTCTATTGAATGTATGTTTATAAAAACACATTAAAGTGCCATCTTTTTTATCAGAAATATCTTCTTCATTATATCCGTAATCTACTGTTAATATATAACCTTCGTCAAGAGCTTCTGCTGCGTTTTTTATCCATGTAACAGAGCCGGGATTGATCTCTATAGTGTTACCTGAAGGAAGATATTTTATATATGGCTCAAGTTCTATAGTAGGACTATCATATGTTTCTACAAATTCTCCGTCTTTAACAGTAACAAAGACTTCTTCCACTGTATTCCCTCTGCCGGTAATCATATGAACAGGGAAAGCATCTAAAAGCTCATTTGATATAAAACATCCTTTTACATGTTTCAACGGTATGGAAAAATCTCTGTATATACACTGAGAAATTTTTTCGTCCCATATTTCTATATTATTAAGATTTAAAATAATATAATGGAGTGACTCATAAAAATCCGGATATGATGATGCTTTATACAGGATCTGGCGACATAAACTTCCGTCTCCTGCACCTGTTTCCACTATAAAAAAATCATCAGGCTTCCCTATATTTTCCCACATAGAACGTAATTTCTCTGTTATAAGCTCTCCGAAGGCTCTGTGAATTTTCGGTGATGTTAAATAATCATTGTAAAGGGACTGTTCAGGATTTGTATAATATCCCAGTGTCGGATAATATAAAACTATGTCCATAAATCTTGCAAAAGTTATTTTACCTTTAGCTTCTATTTCACCGTACAGGATTTTCTTAAGTTCACCTGTTCTGGGATAAAAATAATCATAATATTCTGACCTGCAGTCTCTCATAAATCAGCGCATCTCTCTTATATTATTTCCCAGGTTATATAAAATTTCTTTTGCTTCAGATGACATAAAGGGAAGAATATATGTCCTGGCAGAATTAACATAATCTGCCATTCTCCGGGCTGTATAACAGGATCCATTATACCTGTGAATAAGTGATTTTATATGTTCTGCACCGCTCAATGATGAATAACAATCAGATAAAAGTTCTTTTTCTTCTTTACCGGCTTTATTATAAGCATATATTAACGGAAGAGACAGCCTGAAATCATAAATATGTTTATCCGTTCCCTGATGTGCAATGTCTGATATGTCTTTTGACAGTTGAAAAGCTATACCCATATCTCTGCCGTAATTTCTCAGCATATCTACTTCATCACTGCCGGCTCCCGTCATTACAGCACCTGCCATGGCAGCAACAGATGTAATAGAGGCAAAGCCTTTTTCTATTGTATGTATATAGTCTTGTTCTTCTGTAGCAAGAGAACTGCTTAATTTCAGTTTAAGCAGTCCTCCTTCACACATACTTAATATGGCATTAATAACAGGCTCATATATAGACGGTTTATCTTCATGCAAAAGGAAGGTTATAACTATGGAAAGTATATAATCGGCAATTAAAATAGACGTTTTATTCTTCTTTTTATAATTAATATTAAGAGCCGCTTTTTTTGTATTGTCATCTACTATTTGATCATGGAGCAAAGAGGCAAGATAAATTTCCTCCATTACCGTCGCAAGCTCGATAGCAAAAACATCTATTTTTCCGTTTAAGAGTTTAAGTGACAGAAAAAAAATAACAGCTCTGAACATTTCTCCTCCGTAATCAGAAGGGAAATTTTCAGCTCCGAATTTGCCTGTAAGTCCTTTTATATTATTTTTTACTGCTTCTAATTCTTCTTTTATGAGACCAATTTCAAATGACATTATCATATTATAACCAGAAATAAAAAAAGAGCAATAGCTCTTTCTTTATTTTATCTAAATATATTTTATCTAAAGACTACTAATTTCCACCCTTATTCCAGCCGATGATTCCTCCTGCCACTGTTCCTACTGCTCCGCCGAGTAATGAGAGGCCCAGTGTTCCCCATCCTCCTACACCGCCGGCAATATTTACAACAACAGCTGTTCCAACACTTCCGACGACTCCTCCTCCTACAGCTCCTATACCTCCGCAGACAACCTTACTGAGAATCTCACCTGCAGCAGCTCCATCAAAAGATTTCATATTTTTAAGTTGATCTGCCATTGACAGAGAATTATCTGTTACACTTCCTCCGAGGACTACCTGATCTCCGGAAACTGCTTCCTTTGTTTTCGGGGTAAATTTCGGCTGTGTCGATGCTACATTATAATTTGTTCCTATTTGCATTTATAACACTCCTTCTCCGTAAATAATATTCATTAAGTAATAGTATAAAATAAGAATATATTCATTACAATATTATTATGTTAACAAATTGTTAAATTATTTACTATGGTGAGCATAAATAATACATATATGCTCTCGTGACGCGTAACGCGTAACGGGAGGAAAACTTTTATCACATGCTTATGCTCAGATCAGTAGATAAATTTCTTTCTCTATAGTTTTCATCTAAAGCTTTATTTTACGGCATTAAAAATGAAAATTCCTATAGCCTTAAATTAACTTATTATGCAAATCTTTTCTTATTGCTTCATAATAAGTAATAAGAGCTATCTGCCTGAGGCATAATTTTTGAAAAAACGTTAGCGTCAAATCTTCTTTTTTAGAAGCAAGTATATTATTTAAAATTTTTTTTGCTATTCTATTGGAAAATAAGAACATATTAATCTGAAACCTGGGGAAAAAAACTCCTGTTGTAAGCCTGGCTCTCCAGGAAGCATTTTTTTTCAAAAATACAACGGCACTTCTCCCTTTTGCGGCAGCTCTTTTAAGGACAGAAGGAATATCTCTGAAAGCAAGTTCTTTTTTAAAATGATAAACTATTGCTTTTTTATTTGTTACAGATTTAAGTCCCAGTTTTCTGAGTCTCAGGCCCAGTTCAATATCTTCCCATCCATATTCTCTGAAATCTTCGTCAAACCTCCCTGCTCTTTCTATATACTCTTTTTTTACGGAAACATTGCTGGTCCAGAAAAAATTATAAGATATATCTTCCACAGTAAATTCCGGTTTTTCAGGAACTTTTTCACCGGAAAAATGATTCACTATACCTTTAACTACAAGACCTTCTTCCGTTTTATGGGTCTTTAAATGTTCTTCCAGTAAATAATAATCGGCAAAAATATCGTCATCAGTTAAAAGAACATATTCTCCACTGGCATGAGAAAGCCCGGCATTTCGGGCAGAAGCAAGGCCTCCGTTTTTTTTATAGATATAAATAAACCCGGAATGAGAGGAAAATTTAGCGGCTATATCTTTTGTATTGTCTGTAGAACCGTCATCAACAAGTATGACTTCATAAGAAGAAAAAGATTGTTTCAATAATGCAGGAAGTGATTTTTCAAGTATAGATGCTCTATTGTATGTACATATTATAATACTGATCTGAGGATTCACTGTAATCCACCTTCTATAAAAGTGAATAGTGAGTAGTGAATAGTAAATGGGAATAAGTCTGTCTGCTCACTTTTCACTTAGAGACTGTAAAAAAATAACCCTGGCAAATTGTTAGAACTGTTATCACCCTCGCGTGACGCGTAACGCGTGACGCGTCACGATATAGACTGTAAATATGATGGGGTTATTTCTCGGCAACCCCTTATTATTCTGTACATAAATATAGAAGAGTTTCTGGCGATGTCCTACTCTCCCACTCCGTTACCAGAGGAGTACCATCGGCGCTGGAAGGCTTTACTTCTGTGTTCGAGATGGAAACAGGTGTGACCCTTCCGCTATTGTCACCAAAAACTCTTCTA
>JBEHWO010000071.1:0-20983 GCA_040217695.1 Vulcanimicrobiota bacterium
GGAAGATGAATTTTTATAAACATAACCACTTTTCCCAAGAGCATTACCGGGAGATGCTCCCGGCTGGGTCGGAGTCGGCTGTATAACTGATGTAGGATTTACAACAGGATTTACCGTCCCCCCTCCTCCGCCGCCGCAACCCGCAAGAAAACATAAAACAAGCAAAAAACTTATAAAATATAAAGCTCTGTAATTAATAACAATCGCCTCCCCGAAGAATATGGAATGAAATTTGCAAGTAATATTATATCATAAAAAAATGTGATGGTGAAGAGTGAAAAGTGAAGAGTGAAAAGTGAAGAGTGATAGTGTTTTTTTATGACAGTTAGATTCACTTTTACTGGAATTGCACTTAATTTTGTAAATCTATTAATTAGTGAGTAGTGAAAAGTGAAAAGTAAGTAAAATCCAATTTTTTTCACTTTTCACGCTGAATATTCTGTGATAAATTTCTTTTTCCATTGTATATAAAACCACCTGTCATTTTTTAACGCAATCACGAGTCACTATTTTTTGTTGCTTTTACGTGATAATATGTTATAATTTTATTGAAATCATGTGATGGAGGTATATTTTTATGTTAAAACTTTTCAAAAGTCTTTTAATGGCAGGTTTGGTTCTTGTAAGAATGTCTTTAAGAAAGAAGTATTTTTCTGTTATTACAATTCTTTTAATTACAAATCTCTTATTTTTTGGACTCTATATGTACAGTTCTGTTGTACCTACCACAAAAACTATATGTACAGAGAAAATATTATGTGACGAATTCATTACAGACGGCACTTCTGATATGAAATTACGGGCCTATCCGTCTATAAGTCCTGACGGCAGATACATAGCCTATAATAATATTACTGTAGAAGGAAGAGACATTAAAGATGTAGAGATAGCCATGTATGACAGAAAAGAAGGAAAACCTGTTGACCTTCCCGGTATCCACGGCAAAGGATGGGATCTTTCACCGTCTTTAAGCGGAAACGGACGTTTTCTGGCTTTTCAATCAAACAGAACAGGAAAACATTTCTGGAATATTTATCTCTATGATACAAAAGAAAAGAAGTTTGTCGATGTTCCAGGCCTGAACAGTTTTCTCCCCGATATAAATCCCTCTATCAGTGCCGATGCTAATTTCATTACCTTTGCTTCCGTAAGAACTGCAAGATTAGAAATATATTTATATGACAGAAACCAGAGAAAGGTTTCTCCCTTACCTGCATTTTAACAGGTTATGACGCGTAAGGTATGATACGTTACGCGTCATATGAAATCTAAAGAAGGTGACTACAGTGAAAATCGGTTTTTATTTATTGATCATTACAGCTATGATTTCCTTCCTTACTATGTTTGCCCTGCAGGACTCGGCATATTCGGAAGAAGAAAAGAGGAAATTGATTAAAATCATCATATCTGCAGGAAGACTCTGGGGAGAAAATGATGCAAAAATAATACACCTGGGAAACGGTATTAAAATAGAACAGGCAGGAATGGCTTTAAATGCTCAGGAAGGTGTTTATTATACCGACAGCAAGGTTATTGAGATTTCCGGCAATGTTAATTTTACAAGACCTGGATCAAAAATAAGAGGCGATAAGGTTATAGTATATCCTGACAGACAGTTCGGAGCATGGAAGGGACATGTAGAGTTTCTTCAGGAAAAAGGCTCTTCCACCCCGGGAAAAGATAAAATGAATAAAGCCCTGAAAGAAGGGACTGTCAGCTTAAACTGTGATGCCCTTGAATTTTACTGGGGTACAAACAATACTATGGCAATAGCCAAAGGTAATGTTAAAGCAAACCAGAAAGACAAATATTTATACAGTGATGTAGTAACCTATACGGAAAAACCGCAGAAACTTCTTCTGGAAGGCAATATCAGACTGGGAAATGAAAAAGGGGTAAACCTGAGCTGCGACAGACTCACCCTTTATATAGAAGAAGAAAGAATTCATGCAGAAGGTCTGCCCTATCAGGGTGGATTGCTTCAAATAGAACTGCCTCTTAAGAAAGTGAAAAGTGAAAAGTGAAGGGTGAAGAGTAAAAGATAATATATCACTGATCACTGCTCACTGGTCACTGATCACTGTTCACTCTTACCAAGCATTCCCATGGCTTTTTTCAGACTTATTTTAGCCATTTCATAATCATATATGGCCTGGAGATAATTCGTTTTTGCAGAAGTAAGCGATGTCTGTGTATCAAGTACTTCCTGAATACTGGCAACTCCACCTTTGTAACGGAGGTCTGCCATTCTCTTACTTTCTTCTGCCTGAGCAACATTCTTTTCTGCCACATCTATTCTTTTAAAAGCTTCGTTCAGATTGAGATAGGACTGCTTTACATCCAGCTCTACCGACTGATAGGTAAGGGTTTTATCATCATTGACCTGGGACAACTGTTCTTCTGCTTTTTCTATCCTGGCTTTAATGGAACATCCATGAAATATGGGCATGGAAGCACCAACTGTAAGGTTCCATGTATTGGGAGGCTGGACGAGCGTATCATTCTGTGAATAATAATTGGCGCTCAAATTTACGGAAGGATAACGTTCACCTTTTGCATACTGGATCTTCTCTTCCGCAATAGCAACCATATTATCTACCTGAAGTATTTCAGGCCTGTTTTTAAATGCATATGCAAGACTTTCGTCATAATTCACCTTCCATGGCATATAAGAAAGAAGCTTTTTTATATTTACAGGATTGGACAGAGCTATACCAAGGGCATTATTAAAAGAAGCTTTCGATATATCTATATTATTTGATGCTTTTATATAATCTTCCTGAGCGCTGGCAAGATTAACTTCTACTCTGAGTACATCATATTTCGGAACAGAACCCTGTTTGTACATCTTCTGCGTTCTTTCAAGCTGGGTCTGATATTGTATTACCGTTTCATCTGCAATGGCAAGGGAAGAATTTGCCAGAAGCACATTATAATAGGTTTTATTTACATTATACAGTACATCCTGTTTTGTTTTATCATACCTGTAATTTGCATCGAGTAAATTCAATTTAGACAGTTCATAGGATGTGATGAGTCTGTAATCAAAGAGCATCTGAGTAAGTTTGGCATAACATTTGTAATTATTTTCATCCTGAAAATTGCCGGTCATACCAAATTGCTTCATGTCAAGAGTGGCTATATTGCCCACCCTTGTATAATCAACCCCTACATCAACATGTGGCAGCATAGTTCCTCTTGTTTCAGTGATATAGAGATCTGCCTCTTTTAAAATACTATCTGCTTTTTTCATATTAGGGTTTTCTTTAAGAGATATATTTATGCTTTCTTCGAGAGTCATTTCTTTTTCTTCCGAGAAAGCCATTAAAGGGGTCAATATTATCACAGATAATATTAACATTACAGTAATTATTTTACGTGTCATTTATTTAAAGCCTCCTTCTCCATTACCACCTGGCATTGGCATCATATTTTACCCTTGAGTCGCCAGGCATGCCGGGCTTTGCTTCACCTTTTGCATTGTCTTTCAAATAAACCTTGAGTCCGAAAACAAGTTTGACTCTCTGAGCTTTTGTCTCTACATTTTTCGGAGTAAATTCTGCCTGCTGATTTATCTCTTTAACAGTAGCTTCAAAATATTTATCTTTATAAGCATCCAGATATATGCGTGCTTCATCACCGAGTTTGATTTTTCCTATCAGTTCATTCGGTATATAGGCTTTCATATAAAGGAGATTGTAATCAACCATGGTGAAAACCACTCCTCCCGGTGTTAAAACCTCACCCGGTTCTGAGACTTTCGTAAGAATTACTCCGTCAGAAGGGGCATATATCTTTGTATCCTCAAGGTCTGCTGTGGCAGACATCAGAGCTGCTTCATAGGCCTTCAGAGATCCTTCGGCACTTTTTACCTCATCGAGAGCTGCATTGTAGGCAGCCAGAGCACCGCGGCGATTGTCTTCGGCAACATTAACCTGTAAACTGGCTTCCTGTGCCTTCGCCTGTGCCTGTCCCAGCTGAGCTATAGAGGTTTGATACTGGGCACTGTAAACATCAACCATAGAATAAGCGCTTGCTTCTTTTGCCTTTGCACTTATTACATTTACTGAGGCTGATTTTTCATTTGCTTTTGCACTATCGAAGTTTGCATAGGATGTTTCAAGCTGTTTTTCATTTATCGATATAGTATAAGCAGTGGTTTTAGCATAATTGAGGGTTTCCTCCGCAGATTCGAGCTGTTTCTGAGAAGCATTGACCTGTTCAAGAGCAGATTTATAAGAAGCTTCTGCCTGATCAAAGGAACTCTTTGATATTACTTCTTCTTTATAAAGATTGGTATTTCTTTCAAATTCATTTTTCTGATAATCATAATTGGCCTGAGCCTGAGCAAGGGTAGCCTTTGCTGCCGCCACCTTGGCTTCTGCGTCCTTTATCTGTGCATCTGACTGTTTTTTTGTCTGTGCAAGTCCGAGATCCGATTTGCTTATATCTTTTTCACTTACTATGGTATTGCTTTTTGCCTGATCCAGTTGAGCCTTTGACACATCCACTCCGGCACTTGCTTCTTTTGCCTGATAAACAGAATAACTTTTATTTGCACTGGCCTGATTTATATTTGAAGCAGCAATATTCACACCTTCCATGGCATCTGTATATTGTGCCTGTGCCACAGCCACATTACTTTCTGCCTGCCTCAGGTTTGCTTCCTGTATTTTTGCATTGTTTTTTGCCTTTGCCAGCTGTTTTTTTGCTACGTCCACGTTGGCTTCTGCCTGTTTTACAGAGGCCATAATCTGTTCTGAAGAAAGTTTTGCAAGAACCTGACCCTTCTTTACAATATCTCCTTCAGCTACGAGCAATTCCATTACTTTCCCCGATATTTTTGTCCCTACCTTCGATTCGTCCCCTTCTATCCTTCCGTTACAATCAATAAAGCCAGGAGGTGCTTTTTTCTCACAGGAACATAGAAAGAAGGACATGATTAAACATAAACATAACATTTTCCATTTCATAAAAATTACACCCTCTCTATTTTTTATATATAAATTTTTTATTTTAATTTTTTTAATATGGTTTTTGGGTTTATAATTACTCAACACCCGGCATCCTTTACTGTTTAATTATTTTCTTAAATAATTTCAATAATATAAAACATCCTCCCGTCATGCGTTACGCGTCACATGTTACGACATATTATTTTGCTTTTTCCAGGCTGTCCCTGAACCTGCTTGCACTGTAGAAAAATAATATAAGACCAAGGAAAAGAAGTATGGAAATCTGTTTTACAAGCTCACCGGCTCCTGCTCCTTTGAAAACTATTGCAAGGGCTATTTCAATATACCATCTTAAAGGAAATAAATATGCCAGATACTGAACAACAGGATTCATCGCTATCACAGGAGTTATATTTCCCGAAAGAAACAGAAGAGGCGTTACCACTATAAGAGAAAACATTATAGTTTCAGCCATTGATCTTGCAATGGTCGATATGGTAAGACCTATACCTGCCGAAGAAAAGACATGAATCACTGTTACAAGAAGGAAAAATGGTATGCTCCCGACTATGGGAGTGTTCAGCACTCCCATTACTACAAAATATAGAGACAGAAAGGTACATACCAGAATTATAGTTGTCATAGGAATTATTTTGGCAAGCATAATTTCATAATTTGAAACAGGTGTTACACTCAGCTGTTCTATAGTTCCTATCTCTTTTTCCTGAACCATTGTAGCGGCAGGAAGCATTACGGAAAGAAGTGTCAGCATAATGAGAAGTTCACTGAACCCCGATCTGTAAGAACCTTCAAGGTTAGGGTTGTACCAGTTCTGAGTCTGTATCTCTACAGAGGGGATCTTTTCTCCTCCTGCCGTCACAGTATCAACAGTTATTTCATTTGCGTACATCTGTATGATGGTCTGAAGATAACCCATAGCGGTGGTGGCGTCATTGGATCTTGTTCCGTCTATTACCAGCTGTACTTTTGCAGTTTTTCCGTCTCCTACCTGTTTGGAAAAGTCTTTCGGTATTATAAGCACTACGGAAATTATACCGTCTGTGAGAACTCTATCTACTTCTTCATCACTGTAAACCATTCTATCCAGTTTAAAATAAGGAGGACCAATTTTATCTATAAGGCTCTGGCTTATTTCCGTACCATCTCTGTTATAGACTGCCACTGCGTAATCTTTCAGATCACTTCCGCCTGAACCGCTCATCCATACATCGATAAAAAAAGCAAAAATAAGGAGACCTACCATAGCACTGTTTCTGAAAAACTGTATATATTCTTTTTTAAAGAGAGCATACAACCTCATAATAAGAACCTCTTACATTTTCTTTTTAAATAGTATAATGGCAATAACCGGGAGAACTATAGCAAATCCCACAAGCATAAGAGCACTCTCCCAGTAGAGTTCCCACCCTCCTACTTTTAAAAAAATACTCTTTACTATTTTTACTGCATAGGTTACGGCAAGCATGTTAGAAAAGACCTGTGCTCCTTCGCCCTTTGTACTTACGGCATCGAAAGCATCGGAAAAACCGAAGGCAGGAATCATTGTACCCACAAAACAGACCATAACTGTTGCCACCTGGCTTTCAAGAGTAACAGAAAGTAACAGTCCCACTCCTGTAGTGGCAATGGAATAAACGAAAGCTACCAGTAACAGATTAAAAACACTGCCTCTGAACGGCACATCCATAAAAAGAAGCCTGGCCGCACAAAATAATATAATGAAATCCAGGTAAGCAATTACTATATATGGCACCATTTTACCTATTACATACTCTGATTTTGTAATAGGTGAACAGTAAAAAGCCATAATAGAACCTATTTCTTTTTCCTTGACTATACAGAGAGATGATATGAGGGGAGGAAGAAAATATAAAAGAACAGGAATAATAGGAGGTATCATGAAATTATTGCTTTCAAGGGTTTCATTGAACCATACAGCCTGATAAACTTTTATCGGATCAGGGTTTTGCTTTCCTTTTGCTGCAAGATATTTATCCTGTAATTTTTGATTAAATTGTGCCACACCTGCTTCTATATAGTTTCCTATTGTTTCGGCTCTGCTTGAATAAAGGGCATTTGTTATTAACTGGACATCTACTTTCTCGCCATTCTTCAGGTCTTTTGAGAAGTGCTCAGGTATTACCAGAACTGCTTCGAGGGCACCTGTCTGTATCTCCTCATCCATAGTATCATAGGTATTGCTGTATTCTTTTACGATAAAATATCCACCTGTTGTCTCAAACATATTTATAAAATCCCTGCTTACAGGCGTATTATCCATATCACATATGCCGAGCAATACGTTATTCGTATCTACATTCAGACCATAGGCAAAAGGAACGAACAGTATAAGAGGAGATAAAAATGCCATATATACATATAGTGTATTTCTTCTCAATTCAAGATATTCTCTTTTGGCTACCGCATAAACTCTTTTAAAAGAAAACATATTTTCGTAACGCGTGATGAGTGATACGTGATGACTCACGAGTATTCACCGGTCACTGATCACTGGTCACTGGTCCCCCCCTTACTCAATTCCGCTATTTTCTATATAATACATAAATACATCTTCAAAGATTATTCTTTTTTCTCTGCAATTATTCATCTTTATACCGGCCTGACTTAATAAATCTTCGGCTTTTTTCGTATCTTCATCTATATTCTTTGTATAAAAAAGGAGTTTTTTACCATATATATTTACATTTGGGAACCCCTGCTTTAGCTTCTGAAAACCTTTCATAGGATTGGTACAGGTAAGTTCCATGAGATGGCCCGATTGTTCCGCCACATGTTTTTTCATTTCCGCAGGTGTTCCTACTGCTATGAGAAATCCTCTGTGCATAAGAGACACCCTGTCACACTGCTCTGCTTCATCCATATAGTGGGTAGAAACCATAACACTTACTCCGAGAGAACTTATCTGGTGTATAATTTCCCAGAATCTCCTTCTGGCAAGGGGGTCTACGCCTGAAGTGGGCTCATCCAGAAATACTATTTCAGGACGGTGAAGAAGACATGTGCCAAGGGCAAGTTTCTGCCTGATACCCATAGGTATATCCCTTGTAAGCATATTATCAAGCCCCACAAGTTCTGCAAGTTCTAACGTCCATTTTCTTCTTTCTATAAGATCAGTTCTGGATACTCCGTATATGCCTGCATAGAGTTCTAAATTTTCCGCTACAGTCATATCCTGGTAGAGAGAAAATTTTTGAGACATATAGCCAATATGTTTTCTGATATTCATCTGCTCTGTTCTTATATCAAAACCTGCCACTCTTCCTGTACCGGAAGTAGGAGGATAGAGTCCGCAGAGCAATTTAATAGTCGTAGTTTTTCCGGCACCGTTTGGCCCTAGAAAACCAAAAATCTCTCCTTTGTTTATGGCAAGACTTACTTCATTTACAGCCTTGAAACTTCCGAACTGTTTTAAGAGTTTATCTATTTCAATACAGTAGTTATAATCAGTGTTTTTTACCCACGACGGTATAGAAGAAAATAATCCCTCTACATCCTGTTCTTCCTTATCTCCGAGAGCTTCTTTTGCTGTTTTTTCCAGAAAACCTGTAAAAACATTCTCGAGAGCAGGTTCTATTGGCTGATATTCTTCTACCTTTACTCCTGCCGGTTCAAGCATGGAGTTTACTTCTCTTTTTCCATCAGGTTTTACAATCAAATTCACTCTTTCTCCGAAGGGCTGAACACTTTCAAAAACACCGGAATTTTTAAGTATCTTTATGGCATCTTTCTGAGGTGTCGCTTTAAATTCATACATCCTGCCGTCCAGACTACTTTTAAGTTCTTCCACTGTTCCCATAGATACAATGCTTCCGTCATGCATAAGAGCCACCCTGTGACATCTTTCTGCTTCATCCATATAGGAAGTAGCGAAAATAACAGTAATATTTTTATCCACTACCAGTTCATTTATAACGATCCAGAATTCTCTTCTTGATACAGGATCAACACCGGTAGTCGGTTCATCAAGTATAATCACTTCAGGACTGTATATAAGAGTACAGCACAGGGCAAGCTTCTGCTTCATTCCTCCCGAAAGGTTTTTGGCAAGCCTCTCATTAAAAGGATGAAGATAGAGTCTTTCAAAAAGATCGTCTTTCATTCTTTTTCTTTCATCAGATGGAACCTGATACATATCGGCGAAATAGTCTATATTCTCTGCCACACTCAGATTTGGTGTAAGTATCAAACCGAGTCCCTGTGCCATATAACCCACTTTTGTTCTCATAACGGCTGCTTCTCTGGGATTCAAAATATTTTTATCCAGAAAAGTAATACTGCCCCTGTCAGGTTTGAGTAAACCCATAAAAAGGTTCATAGTAGAACTTTTCCCCGCACCGTCAGGGCCTAAAAGTCCGAAAATCTCTCCTCTTTTTACATGGAAAGAAACATCCTTTACCGCTTTAACATCTCCGTAGCTTTTGGAAAGATTCCTTATATCAAGAACATTGTTCTCACTATCCGCCAAGTCAGCTTGCTCCTTATGTTACAAATACGCCTCTCGTAAATTCTGAAAGGTTGCTTTAGAAGATTATAATTTTGAAGATATAGCAATTACAGATTTCATAAAAGATCTGACAAAATATTATCGACAAATTATAAATTATGATAAAATATTACACAAAATATAAATAATTCCTTCCCAAATATAGGTTCAAAAAAAATTTTATGTTATAATTAAGTAAAAGGATACAATGTTAAACTCTGCAGGAAGGTTCTAAATAAAGATGTTTATATGGACTCTTCGCAGTATGAAGAGCGGAAATATTGATGGAATTTTAATCTGCTGGATTCTGGCAATAATATCTCTTTATATGATATTTACAGGCCACAGACATATAGTAAAAAGAAAAAAGAAACAGGGTTATATAATGATATTACTTGGACTTATAACAGGGATATTCATGGTGTGGTTCAAAAAATTCCTGTAATGAGGAGGTGATTGACATGTTCCATGACGGGTTTCTGGCAATACTGGTATGTGTGATAATATTATTAATATATGGTCGTTTAAAATACTCTAATGATAAAACAAGGCGCCTTACCAGAAGACTTGATGAATTTAATACGGCTAAACTAAACTATAAGAAGCACAGCCTCCTTTATCAGATTAAAAACTTTTTCAGGATAAATTAAAAGGTAATTGGTACTGCCAGCGGTAAATACGACACCGGATAATCTGTTAACCTGTCTCCTCCCGTCACGCGTTACGCGTCACGACTATAACCAGTGGAATAATTACCGTTATAAGCACTCAGTTTAATCTGAAACATTCTTCCATAAAATATTATTCTGAAAAATTCAAAGAATACATCATATAATCCCCTTTCTTCACAAAATAGAAATCCAATATCTGCAATACAGTTCATATATTATTCAGTTATATGGTATGAAAGTGAGGTGCAGCAGACCTGGCAAAAGGATTATACAGCCTGTTCTGCCGAATAACATGATAAAAACCCGGGTTCTCTATTGTGCTGTTCATCCTTACTTTCTTTCTTTTTAACTGGCCTTTCGTAAAGCGATTAAATGAAGAACTCGAGCAGAAAGTCTCAGAAAGAACATCGGAACTGGAAGGTGTGAATAAAGAGCTCAAAGCTTTTGCCTATTCCATTTCCCATGATTTAAGAGCCCCCCTGCGAAGTATTGACAGTTTCAGCCTTATACTCCTTGAAGATTATGAAAACAAAATGGATAACGAAGGAAAGGATTACTTACGACGCATACGTTCAAACAGACAGAAAATGGCCACCCTTATCGAGCATATTTTAAAATTATCCCATGTATCACATAGGGAGATTTCTTTAAAGAAGGTAAACCTGAGCGACATGGTAAAAAATATTCTGTATGATTTGAAACATAACGAACCGGAAGGACATGTGGATACCGTCATAAAGGAAGGGGTAGTCGTATATACGGATGAAATACCCATGTCCAGAGTAATGGAAAATTTGTTAAATAATGCCTGGAAATACACATCAAAACATTCTTCTGCCACGATAGAGTTCTGCATAATGGACCATGAAGGTAAGACAGCCTGTTTTATCCGTGATAACGGCGCCGGTCTTGATACGAATTACAGCAATAAACTCTTTGGTATATTTCAGCGTCTGCACGGCGCCGATGAATTTACCGGTACAGGCGTCGGTCTTGCAACTGTACAGCGTATTATTCATCGCCCTGGCGGAAAAATCCGGGCATAAGGTGAAGTAAAAAAAGGAGCTACATTTTATTTTACGCTTTCATGAGTGTGAGCACAGGGGGTCGTGACGCGTAACGCGTAACGCGTTACGTGAGGAAAAACGTTTGTTACATGCTTATGAGCAGGGTAGTAATCAATCAGCGGCATATTTACCATTATCGTAATCAGCACCACCGAATCTTTAATAAATACATAATAAAACTTGACAATAATAGACTCATATTATATAATATACATAGAATAAATTTGTAAATGGAGGCGAAGGTTATGAATTTAGAAAAATTTACTGAAAAATCAAGAGAAGCTCTTGTGACGGCACAGGAACTCGCACAGATATACAATCACAATCAGATAGAAAAAGAACATTTACTTCTGGCACTCCTCCATCAGACAGATGGTCTTGCAGGTCAGGTATTTGAAAAAATGAATATAAATCCCAGAGAAATAATCTCTGATCTTGAGCAGCATATGCAGGAAATGCCAAAGGTATATCAGAACGGTACAGGTGCCGGAGTTTACGTAAGCAGAGATCTTCAGAAAATTTTAGATGCATCGATAAAAGAAGCTGAAAGACTGAAAGATTCCTATGCGGGGATAGACTGTATCCTCGTTTCCCTGGTGGAAGACACATCTGGTGCAGCAGGAAGAATCCTGAAAAGACATGGAGTTACGGGGGAAAAATTACTCCTGGCTTTAAAAGATATAAGAGGGGGCAAGAAAGTTGATAATCCCTCAGGAGACGGTAATTTCCAGATGCTCCAGAGGTTCAGCAGAAAACTTACTAAGCTGGCTTTAGATAAAAAACTTGATCCGGTTATTGGCAGAGATTATGAAATAAGAAGAGTAATACAGGTACTGAGCAGAAGGACAAAAAACAATCCCATGCTTATCGGTGAACCGGGTGTGGGGAAAACTGCCATAGTAGAAGGACTTGCCCAGAGAATTGTAAAAGGTGATGTGCCGGAGGGTCTGAAGAACAAACAGCTTTTTGCCCTTGACATGGGAGCTCTCGTGGCAGGTTCAAAGTACCGCGGTGAATTTGAAGAGAGAATAAAGGGAGTAATGAGAGAAATTACGGAAGCAAACGGAAAAATTATAGTATTCATAGATGAGTTTCATACTGTAGTCGGAGCAGGTGCTGCCGAAGGTGCAATAGGTGCGGCGAATTTACTCAAACCTGCTCTTGCCAGAGGAGAACTTCGCTGTATAGGTGCCACTACACTTGATGAGTACAGAAAACATGTGGAAAAAGACGCTGCCCTTGAGAGGAGATTTCAGCCTGTTCTTGTGGCAGAACCATCAGTTGAAAATACTGTGAGTATTTTGAGAGGATTAAAAGAGACCTATGAAGTTCATCACGGAGTGAGAATTCAGGATAATGCCATCGTAGCTGCAGCAACCCTTTCCAATCGCTATATAAGCGACAGATTTCTTCCTGATAAGGCCATAGACCTTGTAGATGAAGGGGCGGCACAGTTAAGGGTTGAAATAGACAGTAAGCCCGGTGAACTGGACAGCAAAGAAAGAAGGATAGTTCAGCTTGAAATAGACAGAATTTCCCTGAAAAAGGAACATGACCCTGCATCACTGGAAAGACTGGAAAAACTGGAAAAAGAACTTTCCGAGTTGAAAGACAGTATAAAACAGATGAGAGCCCAGTGGGACAATGAAAAGAAAACCATTGACAATATAAGGAATTTAAAGAAAGCCCTGGAGGTGGCAAAAAAGAAGCTGGAAAAAGCAGAAGAAGAAAATGATCTGAACAGAGCGGCAGAATTAAAATACGGACAGATGATAAAGATAGAACAGCAGATAAATGAGGAACAGGGGAAACTGCTTCAAATTCAGCAGAGCCGCCAGATGTTAAGCGAAGAAGTTACAGAAGATACTATTGCAAAAATAGTGAGTAAATGGACCGGTATTCCCGTAAGCAAACTGCTTGAAGGGGAAAAAGAGAAACTCCTGAAAATGGAAGAAAACCTCCATAAAAGGGTTGTAGGTCAGGACGAGGCTCTTGTAGCGGTATCAGATGCAGTAAGGCGTGCAAGATCAGGTCTTAAAAACCCTGAAAGACCGATAGGATCATTTATATTTATGGGGCCTACCGGCGTGGGGAAAACAGAACTCGCAAAAGCACTGGCAGAATTTTTGTTTGACAATCAGGAATCCATAGTGCGTATAGATATGAGTGAATATATGGAAAAACATTCCGTATCCCGTCTTATAGGGGCGCCTCCCGGGTACATTGGCTATGATGAAGGAGGACAGCTTACCGAAGCAGTAAGACGTAAACCTTACAGCGTGGTTTTACTGGACGAAATAGAAAAGGCTCACAGAGAAGTTTTCAATGTTCTGCTTCAGATACTTGATGACGGCAGACTGACAGATAACAAAGGGAAAACAGTGGACTTTAAAAATACTGTCCTTATTATGACTTCCAATATTGGCAGTCAGTATCTTCAGGAAGCGGGAGAGAGCGAAAAGGATTTCGAAGAGAAAAAAGAAAAAGCCCTTGAAATGTTAAAGATTCATTTCCCGCCGGAATTTTTGAATCGCATAGACGAAACGATAGTATTCCATCGTCTTGGCCTGGAACAGATAAAAGAGATTGTCAATCTTATGACAAATGAGTTAAAAGAAAGACTTTACGAGAAAAGAATAGACCTTGTTCTTTCTGATAAAGCCAGGGAGTTCCTTGCAGAAGAGGGATTTGATCCCAACTATGGTGCAAGGCCTCTTAGAAGAACCATTCAGAGGTATGTGGAAAATCCTCTTGCAAAAAAGATCCTGAAAGGAGAAATTATAGAAGGAGACGAAATTTTTCTCGATTATATCCGGGGAGAACTTTTGTTTAATAAAATGAATCAGGAGAAGGTAGCTTAGTACCGTAACAGATAAATTAGTAACCAAAATCTTATATATCGTTACGCGTAACGCGTAACGGGAGCAGAAACTTTATATAAGCACATGGTACGTAATTTTTTAGATACTCTTTTACCTGTTGTGGTACTTAGATTCCGCTGGTTATAATCGTAACGCGTGACGCGTGACGGGAGGAACAAATTCTCATTCTTCGCTGTGCCCGCTACGGTCATGCCTGTTAGTGAGTAGTGAATGGGTTTTATACTCACTATTCACTCTTTATAGTTTTTCGGATACGCTTTTACCTGTCTCGGTATTTACTGTGGTAAGCATAAATAATACATACCTTCTCTCGTGACGCGTAACGCGTGACGGGAGGAAAACACTTATTAAATGCTTATGCTCAGGTCAGTAGAAAACCCTGAAATATCAGGAACAGGTCAGACTTCAGGGAGCATCACTGTAGTATAACGCCTTTTCTTTACCTCTTCTTCCCTGGCAAGAAGAGACATTATAACAGTAATTACACAGATAACCCCTCCTGCAAGATAGGTATAATGAAAACCTGAGGATACAAGCTCATGAGAAAGACTGCTATAGTCCATAGTTCCCTGGCCTGAAACATGGCTTGCGGTGGCGAAAATAGTTTCAAAAATACATACTCCTCCTGCAATACCAAGCCTTGTTACCATTCTGAACACACCTGACACTATACCCTGTTTCCCGTCAGGAGCCATTCCTACCACTACAGTATTATTTGAAGTAAGAAAAGCTGCATAAGATACAGCAAGAAAGATGAAATAAATTATAACAGGTATGAGTCCCGGAGTTTTGAGAAAAAAGGAAAACATAAATGCAGAAAAAGCAGCAAGAGCCATAGAGGCAGTACATACAATCCTGGGGTTTATCCTGTCTGAAAGTTTTCCTGCAGCCGGTCCTACAACCATATACACAATGGAATATATGAGAAAAACCATGCCTGCCTGTTCCGATTTCAATCCTTTAACCAGCTGTAGATAAAAAGGCATGAGGAAATTGTTGCCTGCAAGATATATATATGCGAATAAAGTGGCAATATTTCCGTATGTAAAAGCTTTATTTTTAAATAGACTCAGATCCATAAGAGGAAAGGGTGCTTTATTTTCCCAGAAGATAAAAACGGAAAGAGAAACTGTCGATATGACAAAACATAAAATAATCAAAGGAGAAGTCCAGCCATGTTCCTGCCCGCTGTTCAGACCGTAAATAAAAGAGAGAGAACAGAGAAAGCTCAAAAATGCACCGTTTAAATCGAATCCTCCTTTATTTATTTTCTGCCCTGAGAGATGGTCATCAGGCATAATTCTCCTGCATGCAATAATAGCCATAATACCTGCAGGAACATTTATAAGGAATATCCAGTGCCATGAAAGATAACCTGTTATTATACCACCGAGAGGAGTACCCACCATAATGCCGAGTGCTGCAGCAGTGGCAAGGGTTCCGAAAGCAGTACCTCTTACATTTTCCGGCATGAACTTTGGCACCATTGCAGGAGTCATAGAATAGAGTATGGAAGCTCCTATACCCTGAATAGCCCGGCCTATGACAAGCCAGAAAAGTCCCGGGGCAAGACCGCACATGAGAGAACTGACGGTAAAAAGGACAAGACCGAATATGAATACCCTTTTCAAACCCAGTTTATCTCCAAGTTTCCCGAAAATCATCAGAAGACTTGCCACGACAAGATTATATGCCAGTGACACCCAGGAAACATCGGAAGGAGTGGCATGAAAATAGCCTGCAATAGTGGGAAGAGAAATATTTACTATATAGGTATCCAGATTGACCATAAAAGAACCGAAGGCAATACTTAATAAGATAAGATTCTGCTTTTTTTTGTCTGTAACAATTGTATCGTTCATAGTATTTTGTTCATACTCCCGAGAATCTCTTCTCGTGACGCGTGACGCGTAACGGAAGGAAACGCTTTGATTACATGCTTATAGCACCTTCGTAAAAGCTCTATTTACATAAAATTACATGTAAAGTATAATACACAAAGTAATGTATCATATAAATCGATAGAAATCAACTTGTAAAGGCTTCATAAAATTATAATCATACTTAAAGGAAGGTAACTGTTCGTGAATAAAAGAATTTTAATAACAACACTGGCAGATGACCCTCATACACAGGGTCTGTTTAATTTTACAAGGATTGCAAGAGAAGCGGATTTTGACGTATTGTCTCTGCCTCCCGGTTCAGGTACAGACGAAATACTCGAACATATTCGAAATTACGACCCGGAGTTTATCGGGTTCAGCTACAGATTAAGCCCTGATATAGGGCTTGATCAGATGTCACATATTGTTCATCGTATATCCGAACATAATCTCCTGGTAAGATCTAACGGAGAAAAAAGAAAAATTGCCTTTGCAGGGTTACCGGCAGCAGTTGACCTGGTAACCGGTTCTTTAAGTAGTTATGATATAAGAGGAATAAAACAATCTCAGGAACCTCTCGATTCTGTGGGAATAGTCCTTGATTATCTCGGTGTTTATGATGAAAGAAGAGAAAAAATTATAAAGAGTGCAAAAGTAAGGCTTACACCTGCGAAAATAAAAGAACTGGATAGCCTGGCAGAAATTGCGGCAGTCGATATACCCATAGAACCACCACTGAACACTCCGTCAGAAGAGGCGAAAAAATCTTATACGGCAAGAATAAGAGAAGTCTGGCCACAGAGGCCAATAATAAGAACCCATTACGGCGAGCCGGGAGAAACAATAGCACCTACGGTAAAAGGTATAGAAAAAATAGCAGAAGCAGGAGTTGTAGATGAAATATCTCTCGGGTCATCCGATCTTTCACAGAGATATTACAATGAACCTGAAAAGTGGGCAGGGAAGAAAAATGACGGAGGTGTACCTTATAAAAATTTTCACGATCTCCTTCTTCTGAGAGAAGCTGCCAGAAGAGGAAATTACCCTTCCGTAAAACCTTATTCTCATGTTGTCAATCTGGAAAGCTTTGTAGATGAATGTATAAAAGCAGACATGCTGACAGGTTCACACCAGGCCGTGCCTCTTTTCTGGTTTAATAAAATGGACGGAAGAGGCCCTGTAGATGTATCTCAATCAATTAAAGAACATATAAGAACAGTAAAAAAACTGACAGAATATAATATTCCCGTGGAAATGAACGATCCCAACCACTGGAGTTCCAGGTGGGCTTCAGATGCAGTTGTAGTTGCAGACTACGGCCTTATTGCTTCGGTAATGATGGCCTGCGGTGTTTCTGACATGGTTCTGCAAATGCAATTCAACAAGCCTAAAGAAACAGGCGACTATGGTGATATAGCTAAATTTCTTGCGGCACTGGAACTTGTAAGAAAGCTTACACCTTCCGATATGGCCATAAATGTCTGGATAGAAGCAAGGACAGGTATCGAACATTTCAAACCCGATCTGGAAGTAGCCAGAAAACAGCTTGCCAGGTCAACCATTCTTCAGATGCTGTTAAATCCCCATGCACTGCACCTGGTAAGTTATTGTGAGGCTCTTTATGCCGCAAAACCTGAAGATATAATACATAGCTCCGGTATTATCAGAAAAGCAGTAAAGATTTATCATAAAAACAAAGAGGATTTACGGAAATATATTAATATACCTGAGATACAGGAAAGAAAAGAATATTTATTGAAAGAAAGTATGTTCCTTTTAAAGGAAATTGCAAAATTAAATCCTGAATATAATGACGGAACCATAAACACCATGTACAGATATTTATCAGACGGAGATACACTTTACGAAGCTCTGAAAAGAGGTTATATGTCGGCACCTGGAATTTTTACGGAACCTTTCAGAGAAAAAGCCCTGCTTACTCATACGGATATCATTACAGGAGGTATGATTAATTCTATAGATCCGAAAAACCTGGCTTCTATTACGGAAGAAGACAGAATTCAACATCTTAAATAATCGATATTACAATGTAACACATTACGAATTATTTAAATTCTACTGTAATGAGCATAAATAACACATAACTGCTCTCGTGACGCTTAACGTGTAACGTTAAGAACACTATTAGTTCATGCTTATGCTCGGGTCAGTAATAACTTATGAAAATAACCATAAAAATTATGAGGTGATAAAAATGAAAGTCGCCGTACTCGGTGCAGGTCATGGAGGACAGGCTATAACTGCAGATCTTACTCTTGGAGGCCATGAAGTGCGTCTGGCTGCAGTGCCTGAACATGCCACCAATATCAAATTACTGAATGCCTTCGGGGGGATTATTCTTGAAGGTGTTTCATCTTCCGGCGTGAAGCCGGGATTTGCAAAACCTGTAATGATTACAACAGATGTAGGAGCAGCAATAAAAGGAGCACAGGTCGTTTTAGTTGTTGTTCCTGCATTTGCACAGGAAGTATATATGAAACTTCTGATTGAACATGGAGAAAACGGTCAGATTATCGTATTTAACCCGGGGAAATTTGGCACTCTTGCCTTTGCCAGATTACTGATGGATGCAGGACGGAGAGAAGATTTCATTATAGGGGAAACAAGTTCCCTTATATATGCTGCAAAAACAAAAGGTCTGGGCCATGTAAACATCAAGGCAGTAAAAACAGAGCTTCCTTTCTCAGCACTTCCTGCCAGCCTTACAGGTCAGGCACTATGGACATTGACCGATCTTTACCCTCAATTCTGTCCTGCCTACAATGTCCTACAGACCAGTGTGGATGCGCCGGGACTCATCATTCATCCCATTTCAACTCTTATGAATATGAGCCGCATCGAACAAATAGGGCCATATCGTAATTCTCATTATGATATTACTCCTTCTGTTGCCCGTGTTATGGATGCCGTCGATAAAGAACGTATGGCAATTGCCAGCACTCTGTGTTATGAGACCTATTCTTTTATTGAAACCATGCAGATAATGTATAAAGTAAAAGCGGAAAATGTCTATGACACCATGTATCAAATCAGCGCTCATAATGTACAGATGGCGCCGGAAAACCTGAAACATCGCTATATTACGGAGGACATTCCCTATGGTCTTGTAACACTGGCATCGCTGGGGAAAATGCTCAGAATCCCGACACCGGGCATAGAAGCAATCGTAAATATAGCTTCTATGGCAAACGGTGAAGACTACTGGAATTCAGGTCGCACTATGAAAAAAATGGGTCTCTCCGATATGTCTTTAATGGAACTTATAGATTATGTCAACGGTCGTAAGGGGTTGTCAAGAAATAACCCAATCATATTTACGTCTATATCGTGACGCGTAACGCGTAACGCGTGACGCGAGGATGATAACCGTTCTAACAATTTGCCAGGGTTATTTTCTTACAGTCTCTAAGAATAAATAATATATCGTTACGCGTAAGGCGTGACGGGAAGAAAGATTGTATCAGATAACGATAGCCGAATAAGTATAAATTACCTGCCTGCAGGGTTATAAAAGGAGGAATTTTAATGAAGAATTATTTTCTTTTGACAATAATTTCCTTATTAGCCATGTTATTCCTGACAGTTTTTATCTCTGTACATATAGAAGGCGCCGCTCAGAGTAACTGGAATGAATCTATGTACAAACAATACAATCACTCTACTTTTCAAGCTTACAATCCTGCCAATCAGACGATAGATTTTAAGAATATAGATTATGAACTTCTCTGTGCCTCCATATTTTATGCCACAAATAAAGAAAGGGTAAATGCTACAACCACTTCTCCCGCATCCGGAGGCAATCCCCTTAATTTAAAACCTTTTGAATATTCCCAGTATCTTAAATATGCGGCACAGATGCATGCCTATGATATGGTGACAAATAATTTTTTTGCTCATGAAAATCCCTGCGATCCTGCAAAGAAAACACCCTTTGACAGAATGGCTTTATGTTATGTAACAGGAGGTATGAGAGCGGAAAATATTGCAGATGTTTTCGGTATTGCCTATCAGGCTGGAAACAGCTTTATACCGCCATCAAAGGGCAGTACTGTTTTTGTAGATGCATCAACAAAACAGGTAATACCTCCTCATACATATAATTCCTTTGCACAGGCTCTTCTTTCTGACTGGATGCATTCTCCGGGGCACAGAGCAAATATACTGCAACAAAATCTTCTTTATCTTGGCTGTGGGGCAGCTTTTTATAATGACCCTCAATCCTATGGTATGCAAAAGTTTAAATGTGTACAGAATTTCGGAAGTATCGTTCCGCAGAACAGGTATTAGTGAGGCGAGAATACTAATCGTTCTAAATAAGCACTAAGGGGTTGTCAAGAAATAACCCAATCATATTTACGTCTATATCGTGACGCGTAACGCGTAACGCGTTACGCGAGGATGATAACCGTTCTAACAATTTGCCAGGGTTATTTTCTTACAGTCCCTAATTACCGCTCCAGGGAAAAGAGTATCCGAAAAAAATCTGTATCATTTGTAGACACGAGGGTTTTACTCCCGTTACGCGTGACGCGTGACGCGTAACGATATATAAGATTTTGGTTACTAATTTATCTGTTACGGTACTAAGTATATCGGACTGTTTTACCTTCCACTGTAACCTGATCTACTATACCGACTATAATAGTTCTTACCGGTGCCTCATCTCTTTTCAGGATACTTCTGGCGGATCCTCCTTCGTCCAGTACAATTACCGTATCACCTGTTCCTGCATCTATTTTATCTGCCACTGCCATAAGAGGTTTCCCTGATAATTTACCTGTTATTCCATGCATTTTCTGTACAAGACATAGCTTCAATCCCTCCAGACCCGGGGATTTACAGGTAGACCACAGAACTCCTACGACTTTTGCTATGAACATTTTTTATTCTCCCTGCTTATGAACGCCATCTATAATACCTGCTATAGTTGCATCTACAGGAGGAGCTACAGGGAAAGCCACTGCAGCATCCCTTGCTTC
>JBEHWO010000072.1:0-20808 GCA_040217695.1 Vulcanimicrobiota bacterium
AAGTGGCATGATGTAAGCTCTAACAAATATGCCTGTTCCAGTTTAGATTTTTTTCGGAGGAGCGCCAGGCAGGCAAAGCCAGGAGATTTATAATACCAAAATTGATAGCGAAATGGTATAAATAGCTACTTAATCTTTTTCCGACATTACTTTTTGTACTTACTCTAAAATCTTTTTAATATCAAAATAATAAGAACAAGGCCTGTTAAAATAATAAAAAAAGTAAGTATTTTTTTAACTTTTTTACCTTTACTAATAAATTTTGCTGTAATCCTTCTATACCTCTCTGCTCTGCTGTTTCTGCCGGTGACTTTATCACAGGGCTTCACAGCAGAAGGTTCCTTAAATAAAGGTATACGTTCAAGGTGTTCTTTCATGTCCGTTGCAGAAGAAAACCTATCTTCTACATTGTATCTCAGGGCTTTTATAATAATAGTTTCCAGTTCAGGCGATATATCAGGATTGAATGTTCTTACCCGTTCAAATTTAAATCTTTTCGGACTTATTCCGGTAAGAAGGTGATGAAGTGTGGCTCCCAGGGCATACAGGTCAGATCTAGGTTCTGCCACTCCGAAATATTGTTCTCCCGGAGCATAGCCATTTGTTCCTATGGCAGTATTTAATTGCTTATTTTTTGGCTCTATAGCCCTTGCAATTCCAAAATCTATCAGTACTATATGGCCATCAGGTTCTATCATAATATTCTGAGGTTTTATATCACGATATATAACAGGAGGTGTTCTGTTATGAAGATAATCCAGTACATCTAAAACCTGTCCTGCCCAGTTTATTACTTCTTTCTGAGGCAAACCGGGATTGCCGTCTCTATCGAGTATTTCTGACAGGTTATAACCATCTATGAAATCTATAACAAGATAATAACGGCCATTTGATACGAAATAATCTATGACACCGGGCAGACCGTGATGGCTTAAATTGGCAAGAATATTTGCTTCTCTCTTAAATCTTTCTGCTGTGTGGTTCAATTCTGATTTACCGTAATGAAAAAGCTCTTTAACGGCAAATATATTATCCAGTTTAGTATCTGCGGCCTTATAAATAAATCCTGAAGTGCCTTTTTTCATCAACTGAATAATTTTATAACGGTTCTGAAGTATTGTTGATACAGGTAAAGGTTCTTCAGAGGCAATTTTCACCTGTAACGAATTACCGCATCCGTTACAGAATTTTGCATTATCTTTATTTATTTTGCCGCAATAAGAACATAATGACATTTTTTAACGCAATCCTCTTTTTCTTTTTTCTCTCTATGTTATAATTATACCATATTCGTAAAATGTACCTGCAGATTTCCCTGTAAAAAATAAGGAGAATTTAAGGTGTCATTGTCAGGTCGGGACAATTACATTTTTTCCCATATAAAATACCTGAAAGTGATTAAAAAAATGTCTTTATCACACAGAATAAATTTATTACTGACAATCTCTCTCCTCCTGATACCTTTTCCGGGCAACTGTCATGAAATCTCCTACTATGACAGTTTTCCGGGAAGGCTGGCCCTTACATTTGATGATGGCCCTGATCCTTACTATACTCCAGTAATTCTTGATATTCTCAGAAAAAATAATATTAAAGGAACTTTTTTTGTAACAGGCATAAATGCTTCTCTCTATCCCGATATTATAAGAAAAATTGCAGAAGAAGGTCATACACTTGGCAATCATACTTACAACCACATAAACATGAGGACAGGAAGCAACGGTACTATTTTAGAAGAACTTCAGATAACACAGGAACTGGTAGACAGAGCACTCGGTTATCATTATAAAATGAAACTGGTCCGTCCGCCGTACGGAGAATATGATTATATCGTATATAATCTTCTTTCTCATTACGGGCACATACCGATACTCTGGCAGATAGACGGCAGGGACTGGATGGGGTACGGTGATTACTATGTGCTGGACAATTTATACAGACAATCTTACAGAGGGGGAATAATACTGCTTCATGACAGTTATCCCGCAGCAGGACATATACTTCAGGAATTCATCACTCATATGAATTATAAGGGATTTAAATTTATAACAGTAGAAGACTTACTGTATCAAAAATACAGATTGTCCGTAGAGAAGGCGGCTCCTGTCAAATATAATACAGTAAAGACTGATATAGTATCTGACAGTATGTACTTTAACGATGAGCCCCTCGGGAAAAACGGTAAAATCAAAGAAAATAAACCTTATATTTCGGTAAAATTTTTCTTTAATAAACTCGGACTTGACTACGGGTGGGACGGTTCAAAAAAAGAATTAACCTTCTGTGGCAATAAATACAGATGTATACTCGTTGACGGTAAAGCTTTTATCTCTACGGAAATACTTATCAGAGAATTTTCTTTGCAAATAACGGATCAAAAGAGGAACTTTTTTTATCCTTCCATATATCTTAACGGTATATCTCTAAAAAAAGAAGCTTTTTTCTATCATGGAGAATTATATTTTATATTAAGAGACGTAGAAAATATAACAGGTATAAAATTCAAATGGAAATCAGACATGGAAATTTGTACGGGGAATAAACAAATAAAAGGGAAAACCTTCTGCGGAACAACTTATCTGCCTCTTTCTTCCCTTTATGAAACAGGTCTTGTCGAAATAGAACGCGGAAAAAGTATAAATATTAAATTAACAAAGTTTATGATAAACGGGGAATTTTTCCCGTTAAAATCATACAGAGACGGAATTAATAATGAGATAAAGGTATCGGTACAGGATATTTCAAAGATTTTACCACCAGGCAGAGCAGATTTTAAGATAAACATGTCATATGACGGATTTTATATTGCTCTTTCTTCACTGAAAGATATGGACGGAATTGCTATAACTTACGAGCCGAAAAATTACATGATAAAAATTTCTGCAGTGGTGAATAGTGAACAGTGATGGGTAACCACTGCGTATCACCCGTCACCCGTCATGGTTCACATATAAATTTATAAAGAAAACAGGGAAATGTCATTTAAAGTCGAAGTCTTTAACAGCCATGACCGGAGCGGTCACAACGAAGAATGAGAATTTGTTCCTCCAGTCACGCGTCACGATGCTCATATAAATAAGAGAGATAATAGTTTTATAAAGAAAGGACTGAAATAAATTGGAAGAAAGAATTGATCAATTAATCGAGCAATTAAAAACCGGAAATATAGAAACCCGTATGAAAATAGCCTGGATGATGGGTAAACTGAAAGATCAGAAAGCCATCGATCCTCTGGTGGGATTATGCGGTGATGAAAATGAAGATGTAAGAGAAAAAGCAGTAAAGTCTCTCGGAGAAATAGGAGGGAAAGCGGTTTTAAAACCGCTGTTGAAAGCCCTTGAAGACATAAGCTGGAAAGTAAGAAGGAATGCTGTTGAAGCTTTAGGTATTCTTGGTGATAAAAGTGCGGTGCCGCACCTGTTAAAACTCCTGGATGACTGGGAAATAAGAGCCGATGTAGCCCAGTCTCTCGGTATGCTCGGCCATACGGAACCACTGCTTAAAGCTCTTGAAGATAAAGACGGCTGGGTAGCGGGAAGAGCTGCATCTGCTCTCGGGAAAATCGGAGCAAAGAGTGCCGTGCCTTTTCTTGTAAAAGCTCTAGCAAATGAAGACTGGACAGTAAGGACAAGTGTAGCGGAAGCTCTCGGAAAACTCAGAGACAGCGCTGCAATAGAACCGCTTATAAAAATTTTACTGGAAGATAAAGTGAGCGGAGTAAGAAGCAGTACCTGTGAAGCTCTCGGTAAATTCGAAGATAAAATAATCGTAGAGCCTTTAATAAAAGCTCTTTCTGACAGTGACTGGGATGTAAGGAGAAATGCTGCCGAAGCTCTGGGTAAACTGGGGGACATAAGAGCAGTCGAACCTCTTATAAACGCTCTCTTCGACGACAGCTGGAATACCAGAAGCAATGCGGCAGATTCCCTTGGTAAACTCGGTGATGAGAAAGCAGTCGTACCTCTTGTAAAATTACTGGACGATGAACATGAAACGGTAAGAAGCAATGCGGCAAAATCACTCGGCATACTGGGAGGGGCGGAAACAGAAGATGCTCTGAACAGGGCTCTGGAAAAAGAAAAAGATAACTGGGTAAGAGCCTATATTTCCGAATCCATAGGTATGATAAGATCCCGCAAGGGTTCAGAAGGACGGAAAAAGATACTTGTCGTAGATGATGATAAATTTATATCTAAATTTATTTCCAGTGTCCTGAGTTCTGAAGGATATGAAATAAGTGTGGCCTATGACGGTGCGGAAGCTCTCAAAAAAGTGGAAGCAAACAGGCCTGACCTTATACTGCTTGATATTATGATGCCCGTAATGGATGGCTGGGAAACAGCAGAAAAATTAAAATTAAATCCTGAAACAAAATCTATACCTGTAATTATAGTAACAGCCAAATCTCAGGAAAAAGACGTTCAGAAAGGTGAAGAACTGGGAGTTGCCTGTTATATGATAAAACCCTTTAATCCGGTTGATCTGACAAAAACCATCAGGGAAATTCTCTCAGTCTTTAAAGGGTGATATGGTGAAATTCAGTTCTATATTCTATCTTATTCTGTTACTGATGTGTCTTTCATCGTTTATATACGGACAGGAACTTGTATCAGTAAGACCCAGAACAGATGAAAATCATATTGCAGAGGACATATATATAAGAGAACAGCTCGTAATGACCGTTCATCAGGAAAGTTCCTTTGACCCACGGGCAAGAGCTCAGGCTATTGCAGATAAATTAAACAGTCTCTATTCAAAAGGAATTTCTACTGATAAGATATATTACAAAAAAGAAATAAAAAAGGTAAAAGAGAATGAAGAAATAAAAGAAAAACCTGCAGGTGTAAGTATCTACTGGGGTGAAGAGAAACTTATTACCATTACTGATTTGCAGGGGAAATTAAATAATTCAGGTGCTGAAGAACTGGCCGGCAGGTGGGCAGGAAATTTAAGAAAAGCTTTTTCTTCTCCGCCGACGCTGAAGGTATTTCCATCTCAGATTCTTCTTGCCCCGGGAGAAAAAAGTGATATAAAAATTCTTGGTACCTCAACAGGTAAAGTCACATGGAAGATAAATACGGAAAATATTATAGAAATAAAAGAGACAGCTATCAGGGACAGACTGGTTATCAGAGGTATTAACAGAGGAGACAGTACTGTAGAATTCCAAAAAGAAGGAATTAAAATCAAGATAACCGTTTCAGTCAGGGAAAAATGTGCTGAATTTTCACAGCCGAATATTATTTCTGTGAGCGGCACACCATGCCTGCCTGACGTTATAAAAGACGCAGCCATAAAAGAATTAAACCGCTCTATTTCTCTGACATCAGGAGCAAGATTATCTATAGATCCGTTTAATATAAATCCTGTGCCTCTTTCTTCCGGTAAAGAATTAAACCTTCTCGTTCCCGTTAAGATAGAAGGAGAAGGTATTATTGAAAAATTTGTACCTTTAAAGGTCAGGCATCAGGATGAGAAATTCAAAAAACCTGCTTTACTTTTTGTAAGTGACAGCCCGGAAAAGATTGTACAGGACGGTATAATGTTTTCCCATATCCTGTCAGGCGACTCGCCTGCAAGGCTTTTATATTATCATCAGAATGGTTCCGAAAAAGAGAAATATCTTATAATAGAAGTGTTCAACCCTTATAAAACAGCATGTAAAATATGGTTTATAAGCGGTACAGGAGGGCCTAACCCTCAGGAAGCCTTTGTAGGGCATGTGGCGACATCCAGATTTATGAGAAACTGCCTGTATAATTCAGGACAGTTCCTTACCATACCACCTGGAGAAAGAGTCGTTATATATATACAGAAAATGGCTCCAAAAGAAATACTTACAGGTCTTTTTCACATACAGTCTCCGGCCATGTCATTACTGGAACTTACAATAAGAGCGGAGTCAAAACCTTCAGGCCAGATTACGAAAGAAATTCTTCCGAGAGACTCCGATTCCACTCATTGCAGAGGTGTTTATCCTGCACCTTTTGTAAATATAAATGAAACATATATTGCAGGAGAAGCGGAAAAATCCATATATATAGGTAAGAGTCCCTTTCTCGAATCTCTAGATGACGGAGGCCCTCTTTACGGAAATTACGGAGTTTTATATGATATGACTGTTAAGCTGAAGAATCCGTCTTCCGGCGTAAAAGAAGTGGAAATGAGCTTTACATCCCAGGGAGGTATAGCGCAGGGAACCTTTCTTATAGACGGTCGCATGATAGAGACTCCTGTAGTCAAATCCTCGGAACATGTATCTCTGGCCACTCTGTTTCTTAAAGGCGGAGAAGAAAGGGTAATTCATGTAAATACTATTCCCCAGGGAGGTTCTCATTATCCCGTAAGAATTATGTTGAAAAGCCGGTGAGCAGTGAGCAGTAAACAGTGACCAGTGACAGGTAAACAGTGATCGGTGACTGATGACCGTAAAAAACTGGTCACCGGTCACTGAGCACTAAAAAAAGGAGTGCTTAATATTAAATGAAACTATCATATATATTTATTTTATTTCTGATAATAATGCTGCCTGTATACAGTCAGGCAAAAACAGATTATTTTTATACGGGCCTCAATTATTTCTATTCCGGCAATATGGATAAAGCCCTGGAGGCATTCAATAAAGTTCTTTCGGAGGAACCGAAAAATCATCAGGCCCTTTTTTACAAATCACAGATTTTAAAAGAACAGGGTAAAACAGGGCAATCCATTGCTGTAATTGAAAAAGCAGTATCTCTCCAGCCATCCAGATTATTATACCTTTACAAACTGGCAGATCTCTATTTAATAGCGGGAGAAAAAGGGAAATCAATAAATATCTGGAAAAAAGTAAAAAAACTTTCTCCTGCCGATGTGGCACCTTATTATAATCTTTCTGATATTTACCACAGCCAGGGTAAAATGTCGGAAGCAATTACAGAACTTGAAGAAGCTATGAAAATATTGCCACAGGTTTCTCCGAAGCTTCTCTGTCGCCTGGGCATGTTCTATCTGGAAAAAAATGAAATAAACAAAGGAATGGATTATTTAGATAAATCTTTCCTTCTGGAACCGGACAATCTGGAAACATGCCTTGCAGTGGCAGATGTTTTCTATAAATACGGAAATTACTCCAGAGCAGCCAATTATTACAGTAAAGCTATAGGTCTTGATCCTTACAGAGTAAAAGTTCACAGAAGACTTGCCTCCATATATTATTTAAGAAAAGAATATAATAACGCCCTTGTTCACTTTGAAAAAATAGCAAAACTTCTACCGAAGGAACCTTCATCGTATTATAATATAGGATGTATTTATTATTTAAAGGGTGATTTTGATAAAGCACGGGAAAAATTTATCAAATCTTTAGAGCTATCTCCGTCAAACGGGAAATATCATTATAATCTTGCCTGTGTATATTTTAAACTCGGCAACTACGACACCGCTTTAAAAGAGTTTTCTCAGGCAGTAAAATTAAGTCCTTCCTCGGAAAAATACCTTTACGGACTCGGATGTATAAGCTATTTAATGAAAGATACAGAAAATACCCTGAAAGATTTCGAATCAATGTCCGGTAATAAAACAGATCCTGACAGTTATCTTGCAAAGGGAATAACCTATAGAGATAAAGGAAGAATAGATATATCAATAGAGGATATAGAAAATCAGGAATAATTTTTTATAAAATTTTCATCTCATATTAAAATTAGGCATAGAAATTGTAATATCTGATAAGTGATGATTGTTCATCACTTATTACCATATAAAGGAGTGTTTATGTAATGACCAGACTTTTTCTATACTCTTCTGTTATTCTGCTTGTTCTCTCTATAGTCACTTCTCCCGTGTTCTGCAAGGATTTCAAATTCGATTCCAACATGACCGGTGATGAATTATGGCACAGAGTAGACGGTTCCCTTTCAGGGCTTCGTGATTATACGAGCGAATTCAATGTGGATGCCAGTTCAAGAGACATTCATCTCAGGGTAAAGGGGAAATTATCATGTATTCTCCCTGACAGGGTTAAATTTGTTCTCGAAGGTCTTCCAAGTTTTCTCGGAGAACATAAAGAAATTATAACGGATAAATCCATACAGGAACTTATTGACAGGAAAAAGTTTTCCCATTCTATTGCAATGACGGAAATGATACAGGGAGAACCCTATTATGTTATAAAAAGCACTGCTCTGGACAAAAAAGAGAATCTTCAGGAAGCAAGGTTCTGGATTCACGCTGTACATTACACATCAAATAAAGTTATACTCAAATATGCATCGGGAGGTTATGTAAGGGCAGAACAGAAATTTGAAAAGATCAACGGTTACATGCTGCCCTCCTATGATGATATAAGTATTACCTTTCCCGAATGGCGTGCAAGAATGATTGTGCAATTTTATAATTTTGCAACCAATACAGGATTAAAATTTTAACATATGAAGTCAATCAAAATCATTGCTACAGGCGGAGGAACGGGAGGACATATTATACCGACTCTGTCTGTAATAAATAAATTAAAGGAACTGGCAGACACAGAGATTCTCTATGTAGGTTCCGCAACAGGTATGGAAGCCACTATAGTGCCGGCCCATGGTATAGCCTTCAGAGGCATTCATTGCGGGAAACTCAGAAGGTATTTTTCTCTGGAAAATTTCACCGATATGTTTAAAGTATGGGCCGGTTTTTTTCAATCATTGAACATTATAAGAAGGTTCAAACCTGATGTCATATTCGCCAAAGGCGGATATGTAACGGTTCCCGTAGGGCTTGCAGGTGGAATCATGGGAGTTCCTGTCATAGCCCATGAATCCGACACGGTAACAGGTCTTTCCAATAAAATACTCTTAAGATTTCTTAAAGGTATTTCCCTGGGTTTTCCGGTAGACAATTATCCTCCTGATGTTCAAAAAAAAGGGAATTATACAGGAAGTCCCATAAATCCGGCTGTCATGAAAATATCTCTTACGGAAAAAAATGAAGCGGTAAAATATTTCGGCTTCGATCCTGCCATGCCGGTTCTCGTGGTCACAGGAGGAAGCCAGGGAGCAAGGGCACTGAATAATGCCATAAAAGATATATTGAATGACCTTCTTCCCTCTGTTCAAATTCTTCATCAATCAGGAGAACTGGATTATCCTTCTCTCTGTGAGTTTGCGAAAAAAATACCTGACAATCTGAAAAAAAATTATAAATTATTTTCCTTTATTACAGATGATATGCCCCTGGCTTTACAGAGTGCCGATCTTGTTCTTACAAGAGGCGGAGCCAATACTCTGAGTGAACTCACAGTGTTAAAAAAGCCGTCCGTCATAATACCTCTGCCGAAAGCAGCCAATAATCATCAGTTAAAAAATGCAAGAGTAATCGAGCAACATGGTGCCGGTATTATTATAGAACAGTCCCTTCTGACAAAAGACCTGCTTTTAAATACCATTAAAGATCTGATTACAGACAGAGAAAAACTGAAAAACATGTCCGAAAAAGCCGCTGTTCTGGCAAAGCCTGACGCGGCAGAATTGATAGCGAAAACTATTTTATCAGTTAATCGTAACGCGTGACGGGTGACGCAAGGATACTAAGTTGTAAAAAAATAACCTTATCATATTTACAATCGTCACGCGTGACGCGTTACGCGTGACGCGAGGACAATAACCATAATTTGCCAGAGTTATTTTCTTACAGTCCCTAATCGTTCTGATAATTTGCCGGAGTTGTTTTTCTTTCAGTCCTCAGCACATTTCATGATTTCAATTCCAGGAAAGATTGTTCATAAAAGCCGTATTCAGGATGATATTTACTTATGACTTTTATTTCCGTAAAACCTGCCTTTAATGCGGTTTTATAGGCTCTTTCATTGAATTTATAAACTACTCCGTAGAGTCTTTTTACTCTTTTTGCTTCAAAGAGATAATTTATAAAAAGTTTCAGTGCTTCCGTGCCATATCCTTTTCCGCGGCAATCATGGGAACCGATTATTATTCCCACTTCTCCGGAGCTTATATCCTGACGATCAGGGAAAAAACCTGTAGACCCTATATGATTTTCCTGAATGTAGATTGAGAACACAAGTTTTTCTCTGTTAAATTCATCTGTATGAGAGATATCGTCCCATTCTGTTATATCATAATCGGGGATTTTGTATCCTTCATGAAAAAGTCCTTCAAGATAACAGACCTCTTTATCTTTTTTCCACAATAATTCTCTTGCCAGATCGTCTCTGACTCTTTCCCTGAGTTCAAGTGTATTTCCTCTGATTACAAATTTATTCTCTATCATTTCATTCATCTCCCTTTCTCTTATATCACTTTATCAGGGGCATAACACGTTACCCGGTTACTGTTTCATCCTTAATCCAGTCAAGATAACTTTTAGAACCTTCAACTACCGGTAAAGCAATTATCTCCGGCACAGTATAACTGTGAAGAGATTTGACTTTTTCCCGGAGAGCCGAAAAAAGTTCTTTTCTTGTTTTTATAATAAGCAAACATTCCTGATCTTCACAGATTTTTCCCTGCCATGTATAAACAGAAGTTATGGAAGGAACAATATTCGCACATGCAGCAAGTTTACTTTCTACAAGAGCATAAGATATGTTCTTTGCTTCTTCCATAGATGAAACTGTTACATAAGTTACTATAAAATCTGTCACAAATTCACTCCCTCTCTATTTAAAATTACCTTTCACCTGTTCCTCCCGTCACCGTTCAATGGCAAAAACATGTAGCTCCTATAAATTCCCTTAAAATAGAATTGGCCGGTATCATATCTGACCCTATAGGCAAAAAATTTCCTGTAAAACTTAAAATTCTCTTTGCTTCCGCATATTCGGGAAGGGATTTCGGAATTTCCAGGAGAAGTGGTTCCACAAATGCTTTAAGCACACCCAGTTCATATATGAGAACGGAATTAAACATAATATGGGCTTCTTCCTGGAAAGGAAATATAAAACGCTCTTCTCCCCTTCTTACCATAGGCCAGTTGTGGATTGTCTGAAAAGCACTGTAATTTCTGAACTGACTGTCTCTTACAATACGTCTTATTATTCTGTTGTCCGTAGTGGGAATTCTGTTATGATTATCCAGATTGAGCTGTGTGAGAGGACTTACATATATTTTATATTTATTATCAGGATGAATGGATTCGCTCATAAGAGGATTTAAGCCATGAATACCCTCTACGATAAGGATACTGTTTGGCGGCACCTTTAATTCCTTCGTATCGGCACTGCGCTGCCCTTTTTTAAAATCAAATCTGGGTCTCAACACCTTTTCTCCCGCAAGGAGTCTTTCAAGATGATCATTAAAAAGGTGTAAATCTATAGCATTTATATGGTCCAGATCAGGTTTTCCCTGTTCATCTTTCGGGGTTTTATCATTATCAAGATAATAATCATCAAGAGAAATGGCAACAGGTTTAAGGCCGTTAACCTTGAGCTGAACCATCAATCTCTGTGCGAAGGTGGTTTTACCTGAAGAAGAAGGCCCTGCTATAAGAATTACCTTTATCCTATCCCTGTTATTTTTTATCTGATCCGCAATGGCTGCAATCTTTTTTTCATGGAGTGCTTCCGCTATAAGGATAAGATCATTGATTTCTCCCTTCATAATGATGGAATTCAGAGACGACACATCAAAGACTTCCAGAATTTCACCCCACCGCCTGTATTCTTTATAAATACTGGCATGCTGGAACTGAGGTTCAAAAACCGGTATTTTATCGGGGCTGTAATGATTTGGATAACGAAGAATCAATCCGGGAGGACAGAGTATCAATTCAAAATTATCCACTACACCCGTGCAGGGAGGAAGGCGTCCGAAGAAATAATCGGGATAATCATCACAGAAATAGAGTCTTATAAAATCTTTTTTACGAAATTTTATAAGAGCCACCTTATCCATTTTATTCATTTTTTCAAAGATTTCCGAAGCTTCTTCTTTCTTTATGACTTTTCCCGTAAAAGGTATATCCTGTTTAATGATTTCATTCATCTTTGCCGTAAGTGCGGCAAGATCAGAGCTTTTCATTGGTATTCTGCTATCCCATCTGCAGTGAAGTCCTTTAGAAAGAGAGTGGACTATTTTCAGATGCCTGTCAGGAAACAGTTCATGATTGGCTTTTGCCAGAACCATAGATAAACCTCTCACATAAATCTTTGAACCATCGGGATGGGTAATATCTACAAAACTGACATTACAATCTTTATCAGGCATTTCCCAGAGATCTCTTATGCTGTTATCCACAAGAGCTCCAAGAAATTGTCTGCCCGGACACGGGAAAGATTGTTTTGCTATATCCAGAAGGGTAGTATTTTTTTTCACTTCAATTATTCTATCGTCAGAGAGGATAATCTTATAAGTTTCCTCCATAGAACCAGTTCCTTTCTAAATATAAAATTTTTCATGGCAATTAGGACACTCAAGAAGAGACGGTTTTTGTTCCGTAGAAAATAACGGTACCCAGTATAATGTAAAATATTTTTTCGGTATTACCTCAAAGAAAACTCCCTCTCTCAGGCATGCAGGACAGGTTTTATTTACCATCATACCTCCCTGTTTTCTTTCATATTTCCACTTACTGCCCCAGATAATGAAAAACATATTATTTCAGCTTCTTTCCAGATATTGCAGGAGACAGAATTTTTCTGTATTCTGTCTCCCCTGCTCTCTTATCTGTAATATATTATAACAAAAAGCTTTATTTCTGTATACGGGAAGAAGGCGAAATTATGTTAATTTGCCATCTTACCTGCCAGGTGATTTAATATTATTTTCGACATAACATTCTAAAATTCTTCTATTTTATTTCTTCACATAAACTCCTCAACTTCTTCATAACTCCTTCATATCTTTATATTATACTTACCTCAGTGAAAGAGATAAAACAAAGAAAGAAGGGGTCAGAAATGATTAAGAAAGTGTTTCAGAGTAAGACTCAGAAAATAATCAGTCAGCAGTGTTTATTAATGGGTTTTGGTTTTTTAATAAGTTTCCCTTATTAAAAAATGCTATAAAAACAAAGAAAGGAGATGAACAGAGATGATTACAAAGTTTTTCGGTTTTGAAAATAGCCGGGGAAGTTGCTGGTTTTTTTTAGGAGGTCCTATTTAAACAGAAATGAATTATAATGAATATATTAAGAAAGGAGGCGAAAGAAATGATTAAGAAAGTGTTTCAGAGCAAGGTTCAGAAGGACAATGGCTCCTGCTGGTACTGTTTAATCAATGTTTTAATGTTAGCCAGCAATATGCCTCATTAGTAATGAAAGGAAGATATTATGAAAAACATACCGCTCAACAGAAACAGGCAGTGAATAAACTGCCTGTTTCTGGCTCCTGGGACTAAAAGGAACAATGAGCGAAATGGAGCTAAGCCTCCTTAAACAGCGGGCTTTAGAAGCTCTAAAGCAAATGGCACAAAGAGGAGAATTATTCACTAATGTTCCTATAGGATATTTAAAAACCCAGGATAAACGATGTGAAAAAGATCCTGATTTAAGAATCCAACAAGGAATTCAGTCAGTTTTTGAGAAGTTCCGGGAATATGGTAGCGTAAGGCAAACTCTTTTATGGTTCAGGCAGGAGGAAATTTGCCTTCCATCAGTGAATTATGGGCTGTTTGGAAGAGAAGTAAAATGGAAGCTCCCTATTTATAACAGTATATTAAAAATCCTAAAACATCCAATTTATGCAGGTGCTTATGCACATGGCAGGACTCATACTAAAACCATAGTTATTAATGGACATGCTGTGAAATCAAGTGGACACAGAGTTCCAATAAGTGACTGGGATGTATTGATAAAGAACCATCACGAAGGATATATCAGCTGGGAAGAGTATGAAATTAATCAGAAAAAAATTGATAATAACTGTAATATGAAAGGTACTTTAGTGAAAGGAGCAGTTAGAAGCGGGAACAGTCTTATTGCCGGACTAATACGTTGCGGACACTGTGGGCGTATGCTCCATGTGGCTTATTCTGGGACTAATGGAAATGTTCCCCGATATTACTGCAGAGGTGCTATGGTGAACCATGGCACAGATAAATGTATTTCTTTTGGAGGGTTAAAGGTAGATAAAGCAATATCCAATGAAATATTGAAAATTTTGTCTCCTCAAGCTGTAGATGAAGCTATTGCATATAGCCTGGATAAAATAAAAGAAAGTTCCCAGATTACTCAAAATATTGAGATGGAACTCCAACAGGCAAATTATGAAGCTGACAGGGCATTTCGGCAATATGATAGAGTGGAACCGGAAAATCGAATTGTTGCCTCTGAATTAGAGAAACGATGGAATGAAGCTCTTTTAAGGATTAAACAATTAGAAACGAAACTTGAGAAAACAAAATCTATGGAAATAGAGAAAGCATTGGTAACTGAAAAAGAACTTCTACCTCTTGTAAATTCATTTCCCGATATATGGAGAAGTCCTGATACCGATATGGTATTAAAAAAACGCATTGTCCGGTGTTTGTTAGAAGAAGTTATTGCTTATTTAAATGAGGAAACATCAGAAATTAAATTTATTCTACATTGGAAAGGAGGACAGCACAGTCAGTTAATAATAAAAAAGAACAAAAGTGGATATCATAGAAATTGTACTGACAGGGAAGTTGTAGATCTGGTTAAAGAATTATCAATAGTATGTCCTGATGAAAGTATTGCTTTAATTCTAAACAGGTTAGGCTACAGAACTGGGAAAGGGAATGGATGGACTAAATTTCGAGTCTGTTCATTCAGAAGTCATCATAAAATTCCAATATTCGATCCATTAATTAAAGAGAGAGAAGGAATTATGACTATGAGAGAGGTATCTGATTATCTCGGCATAAGTCCTAAGTCTGTAAGAAGATTAATAAATAAGGGAATATTGCCTGGTAAACAGCCCAGTTACTGTACACCATGGATTATAAAAGTTAAAGATCTGGAAACAGATATGTTAAAAGATGCTGTACAGGTAATAAAAGAGAGTCGAAAAAATCCGTTGTCCGAGATTGAAGGACAGCAAAAATTAGATTTTACGGGGGAATAGAAAGGTGGTGTATTATGTCGTTAGATCAGGAGGACCAATCAGTGAAAGTGTGCGTCCCTGGCTGATAAAGGTATTTTCCAGATAGTTTAAAAATACCTGTCTCTGTAATTCCGGTCTGAAACGGAAATCAAACTGCTCTATTGTTTTTTCATAAGGGAATCCTGCCATACGTAATCTTCTTCTTATTCCTCTTTCTTCCCGGAATATTACTTCTTCCTGTAAAAGTCCGCGAAGGAAATCTCCATAACTCATACCTTCTTTAGATGCTTTTTCTATCCAATCTTTGTATACTTCTTTTATTCTGTTAAGTTTTAAATTATTAAGAAGAAATTCCATTATCTGCCACCGCCTTCCACATAATTCATATAAACTTCCATCGGGCGGTCAACTTCTTTTTGCACCGGAATTCCTCTTAATGGTAACAGATTCTGTCTGCTGCCCTGTGCCGGAATTTCAAGAAGGTATTCCAGATATTCCGAACCATAACATTCCCATTCCGAAGATAATGCTATGGCAGCAAGAAATTCTTCTTTACCGTGTCTTTTATACAGTTCATACATCTTTACCATATCAGGGCCAAAGGCTTCTACACCTCTGCGACGTCTGCATAAATTAGATATGAAATTATATATCTGCTCATCCTGACCTATTAAATGGTCCCCGTATAGCATTGCTCTGCCTTTAGGTTTTTTCTTCAGCACTTCTTCATAATGTTCCGGAACTATCACTTTTTCTCCCTTTCCAAAAAGACGACGGTGTTCTGCCACACAATTTGTTCCTTTCGGATCATATATTAAAATCCGGTCTTCTGTCATACGGACTATTACTGTACGGTTTACATAATCCGTGGGAACAGAATAAATATTACACTCTAAATGTATACGGCTTTCCTGATTGACTTTACATACTGTCATAATTCCGTAATCTTTTGAACTGGTCTGTAGGGAGGTAAACTTTTTCTGCTCTTCACCCAGCAACTCAAAGGGGATTTTGTTATGTGCCTGGCACACAGTATTATTTATTTTTTCCAACCATTCTTTACAACGTCTCTCCAGATCTGCATCGTCTACAAATTCACGGCCTCCTATAAAATTACCCTTTACTATCTTTACCAGATTTTCTACTGTACCTTTCTGATTTGCACAATAAGGGTCACATATATGACGATAAAAATCCATATCTACAGAAAATTTTCTGAAGGCTTCATTCCAGATAGGCTTCCCTTCTGCATCTCTACTTACTATCACTGTTTTCATATTGTCAAAAACACACGCCCAGGGGATACCTCCTATATATTCAAAAGCTCTTATTATACATCTGACAAGAGTTTCAAGGTGCATGTTGTTTTGAAATTCTGCATACATTACACGGCTATATTTCAGACGGGCTGCAAATATATATCTGGTCTGCCTTTCCTTCTGAGTGAAGGGAAAATTACGCACTTCTCCCCAGTCTATTTGCAGGTATTCTCCAGGTAAACCTTCAAATCTTATAAATGTCTCTGCAGCTTTTTCCTTAAGCTCTTTTCGGATTTTTGACACCTGGTCATAAAATACACTTCGACATCCACTATAGGGAGGATCTAATTCTTCTTGTGCTTTCTCAAGCATACGGTTTACTTTTATTCCACTCTCTATCCATTCCTCTATTTCTTTACGATAAGGAGTAACCTGGTTTTCTACAGATTGTCTCTCATATTTTTTATCTACTGGTTCTTTCATCACTTTTGATGCTGTTTCTCTGTGGCAGCCTATCTCTTCTCCTATTTCCTTATAGTTTTTACTCTTTTTTCTTAGATATTTGATTACTGTTCTTTCCATTTCGTTTAACATCTCCTTCTTGCCTCCTGACTGGTTTTTCTTAGTCAGGTTATGTTCGACGTCGAAGGATTATGTCGTTTTTTGAACCGGATTCTTTGTCGACTTTCTAACCGGATTTTACAGTAGTTTTAATAAATCCTACAGGTAGAATGAATATCTTATATCAGAATAATTCATATCATAATGCTCTTTTATTAACCAACCTCTGTAACTGTAATTGTATTATGTGTCCACAACCAAAAGTTAAACATGAAAATGATATGACTCCTTTAAATATAAAATTAATATCTTTAATAAATAAAAAGACTAAACAACTTGCAATTACAGGTGGTGAGCCAACATTACTGGAAGATAAATTTTTTCAAATTATATCAGAATGTAAGCATAAATTACCAGAAACACATATTGATATATTATCAAATGAAATAAAATTTAAGGATATTAATTTTACAAAAGAATTTGCATTACTTCAACATCCAGATATTTTAGTTGCAATTCCGTTGTATTCTGATACAGACACTGAGCATAATAATATTGTTCAAGCTAAAGGTTTTTATGATACTATTGAAGGGCTTTATAATTTAGCCCTTTTTCAGCAAAAAATTGAAATAAGAGTTGTCATTAATAATTTAAATTATAAAAGATTACCTAAATTAGCAGAATTTATTTACCATAATTTTCCATTTGTTTATCATATTGCTCTGATGGGTATGGAAACCATAAATTTAGCGAAAAAAAATATAGATACAGTATGGGTTGATCCATATGATTATAGAGATAAATTAAGAAAAGCTGTTATATATCTTAACCAGAGGGACATGAATGTATCTATATATAATCATCAGTTATGTATACTACCTAAAGATTTATGGGATTATAGTCAGAAATCTATTTCTACCTGGAAAAATATCTACCTTGATAAATGTATAACATGTCAAGAGAAAGATAATTGTGGAGGTTTTTTTGAGTCTTCACTTACGTTTCATAGTAAATATATTCAACCCTTCTCATAGATATATGTAATGATATAGATAATTTCAAGTACGGGTTTGAAGATGTGTTTATGAGTAAAATTATAGACCGTATGGAACAGAATGAAGAGATATATAAGAAGATTATGGATGATAATAAATTCAGAGAAATAGTTAAGGATATTCTTATGCACAGTGTTTATAAGAGGTTGCGGAAGTAAGGATAATCCCTAGATTTTATATCACATTTAGAAGAGTTGACTATGTAATTTCATTCTTTCTTCTATTACAAAAAAAACAAAAATGGTTATGTGATTTTTTCGCATCTGCCAACTCTATTCTTCCGGAGGATCTGGAACTTCCCAGGGAAATGAAATAAAACAAAACCAATGAAATCAACGGTGTGTAAAAAGTAGGGAGAAAAACTATAAAAATGGTATTTAGCAAATGCAAAATTGACTTTTTATGTTTAAAGATATATATTAAATATGGAAATTATACAAAAAAGCTATAATGAAATTATAAGAAGAAGAAAAAAGAGTAATAATAGGTTAATCATGATGGAAAAAGAAGAAAATGAAATAAATTTGGAAGAATTATATAACAATGGAAAAATTATTCCTTACCAGGCTATTTATGATATTTCTTTTAAGCCTGTTTTTAAAATAAAGTACAAACTGGGTTATATAGCCGATCAGTTAAAAAGATATTATAGTGAAACCGAAATACAAAAAGATCCTAAAATAAATAATGAGGAAAGAATAGTTTTTATAAGAAATAATATTCAAACTATTTTTAGTTTTACATATCTCAGGGTTATAGAGCAATTTCCCGATAGTAAAGATTTTAATTTAAATAAGATAAAAGGAGAAGTAAGTAATTTTCGAAGTAAAGTAAAGGCATACTTAGAAAATACCGAAATACCTCGTATAGGAGTTAGATTTCAATATTTTGGTAGCCTAGATAAAATTAATAAAATAAAGGAACTTAATAAAATAGCAATATTTAAAGATTTACTTAAAACTGTAGATCGTGAGAATGATAAAATTTTTTCATTTAAATTTCATGTGTTCCCGGACCCAATGACAGAAGAAACTGTAATTCAATTATTAGGCGGTAATAATTATGAATATGAACTTAAAGAAAAAAAATATAAATTTGAGAAAGCCGTATTAATAGACTGTATAAAAGGTTATTTTAATCCTAAAAGCATAGAGTTAGATTATTTAACACAAACTCATAAATATATACAAGAAAAAGTATTAAATAATTTAATGGAAATAAGAGAAGGTGAGTAAGATGGCTTTAAAACAAGAAATATCCGCAACAATAACTAATAAACAAGAAAATTGTATTTTTAAAAACGATGATAAAGTTATTAATTTTAAGAAACATCATTTATGGCATGAAAAACAAAAACTAAATAAAGAAGATATATCTATTACTGCTACCGATATATCAGAAAAAGATATATCAGAAAAAGAAGAAATTTCTTCCTCTATCCATACTCCAGAAGAAGATAAAATTTCTTATATAAGTGCTCAATACGAAGAAATCACAAATATTTATAAAAATTCGTCACCTTTTCCAATGGATGACAACGCAATAGATGATGAGATGGAAGACGAACTGGGGAATGATATAAAACAAGAAGAAAAAAATAATATAGAAAATATGTTAAAAGATAAAATAGAAATAAGTAAAGATGTTAAAAATATAATTGATTATATCCATTATTTTAATATTCCAACTGATATTTTATTGGCAACTCGTAATATTGCTTATGAACTATTTAATTGTCAAGGTATAAATCTTTCAATGTTATGTGATGAACAGGATGAGAACCTTGTTTTAGGGATTTATATAAAAGACATGGATCCTATTGAAGTTTCAGATAAACTTGATATATTGTATGAAAAATTATATAACGAATTTTCCGATGAAGACATAGATAAATTTATTATACATGTGGAGTTTATATAACTTTGAACTGGACAGAATATATATATATCGCTCAAAAAACCATAGAAGAAAATCCTACCCAAGAACCAGATGAAGAAGCAAAATGCAGGAGTGCTATGAGTAGAGCTTATTATGCGGCGTTTTGTTATGCTAAAACATATTTAGACGCTAAAGGGAAAACAATTAAACCCAGAACAATAAAAAGAAAAGATGGTAGTACAGGTCCAGAAGGTAGCCACGAAGCAGTAATAAGAACTCTATTAGATGTAGCTAAAAACTGTAATAATAAAGTAAAATCTAAATTAAAACAATTATATTATTTAAAAAAATTAAGAAAATGTTCAGATTATCCAGATGATTTATCAGGTAATTGGCTACCTCCACCATCACGAAATGAAGTAATATGCCATATTAATACATGTAATAAAATAATAGACACTATAAAACATTTACCATAAATCAAAAATTCATTCAAATAACTGAATATTTAAATATTATTTTGATAACTGTTATAATAACGTCAGTACCTAAAATACCAAAAATGCCCCAAAAACTGAATAAGAACATATCTGTGATAATAGAGTAGTTCCATCCATAAAGAACCATCACTTGAGTGGGGAAAATAGAGTTTTCTATTCCCCTTTCTGGGTTTAAATTTTATTATTACCTCATTTTTCTTATGTGATTGAAGAAATTATCTTCTATTTAAAATATCTGACAAATCATTTAATTGCAACATTTTTCTTATGTGATGGTTATGTGATTGATAAAAAATAAAAATTTTATTTAATTAAGTAGTTATACAGTTAATTATTAAATATTCGTTCCAGATAATGTATATTTTACTGTAACTCTCTACATTACACTATTCCCCCCCTCCCCACCACATCTCTCAATTTCCCGGCACTGACTGGCTTATCAACCCATTTGAAAATTACCAGTAAATCCCTTCCCCTGACATCCTATCCATATCACCCATCCACCATGGCCCGTCAGGGAGCATTCTTCCGGGAATGTGGTATAATATATAAAAAAATAGTTCCTCATTACC